>JAAZZJ010000116.1:0-2731 GCA_014237695.1 Oscillospiraceae bacterium
CCGAGGATTTGCCGGACAGGCAAAGCCGAGAAAGGGATTCTTAAACCGCAGGTTTGAGCGCGTTTTTGGTTACTTTTGCCGCGCGGCAAAAGTAACCGCAGGGTCTGGGGCCGCGCAGGCCCCAGGGTAACAAATAGAAATATTTTCTATAGAGTTGCCCCACCCCCGGCAACTTCCCCCCATTTACAAACTACAGTTGAGGGAAGACAAACCTCCACGTTGTCACGTACGGAAGCAAGTCGATGCCTGGGTCAGGTACCAGACCAGCGCAGCCGGGCTGCCCAAAGGGCTGTCGCATCGCTCCTTGAAAACCGGATATCACCCCTGTAAGCCTGCTTCCTCCAGGCATCTTGCCCAGTCAGCACGAACTTCCTCCATATCCTCCGGCGGAAAATGGAAGATAAAATCCTCTTCCGTGTAATCCTTCCCCGCCATGCCGGAAAACACGGTATCTCCACAGTCAATACCCACTTTCCGTGCAACCGCCGCCGCAAACTCCCGGAACGCCCCGCCGTGGGCGGTGATAAGGTTTCCATCCTCCACCAGATATGTGCGGACAACCCCCTCCCTTGGCACCACCGGGAAGGCATCCAGAAACTCTTCAAACAGCCCGTGGGTAAACCGCTTTCCCTCCAGTAATCCCGCCTTCCCCAGCAGCAGCGGAGACGAGGATATAGAGCCGATAACAAGACAGTCATCTCCCCGGAACCGCTCCAGAAATCGGATATTTCTCTCATCCAGCATCACCGGCAGCGGATCCCATATCCCCGGCAGGACCAGGCAGTCGAAATCCTCCCGCCGAAACTCCTCAAAAACCATATCCGGCAGGATGGTAAACCCATCCTCACTCTTGACCGGTTCCCGTCCGGCGGAAAAGGTGACGATCTCCTTGTCGTAGAACTTGAACAACTCCGTAGTACAGCTGATCTCCTGCATAGAAAACATCGGATAAACCATGACCGCAGCTTTTTTCATAACAAAACCTCCATTTAATTATTTCATCTGGCGGCGGATCTCCGCCTCATGTTCCTGACAGTACCGGTATCCCTCTATCATAAAATGGTCGATCCCGCCGCCGGCATATATCTCCTCCATCGTCTCCATCACCGGCCTGCCGTCCACCGTCATCGTTTCCGGATAATCATAGACGCAGCTGTCCGGATAATATGGGTTCCGTTCCGCCAGCCCGGGCTTCCCCAGGACCGGCTTGACCGCCATCTCGCTGAATATCCATTTCAGATGGGGCGTCTCGTACTCAGCCGGATCGTCATGGAATAAAGCGTTCCACCGGTCAAACCAGAGGAAGTGGACGATCTCGTGCAAGGCTATCCCCAGCGCACCCGAAGGACTGTTGCGGTAAAAGACATCAAACCGCCGCTCCGCCAGAAACCGGGGGCAGATGGGATTGAGCGTGACGGCGGCCCGGATGTCCCGATACCGTCCCGCCAGCGGGATTTGAAAGACGTCCCCCAGCGCCTCCTTGACCTCCCGGCGGTTTTTGTTCCAATGGAGTTGGTACGCCGCCGGTTTCTCCGCCAGCTGCTCATATACGCCGGAAAGTTCTTCCCGCAGTCTGGCCTCCCGCTCCGGCCCGCTGGCACGCTCCATCCACTCCCGGTCCAGTTGGGGATAAAACTGATACAGAGCGTTCCTCCACCAGTCGCCGGTCTCCTCCTTCTGGAACAGCAGAATACTGTCCACACTGTACGCAAGGCCCGGGGCATAGAATGTGACCTGCATCCCTTCCTCCCTTCTAAAGCTCCTCCCGCTCCACCGGGATAAGCCCATTTTCCGTGAACTGGTACAATTTATCGCAGACCTCCCCCAAAAACTTCCGGTCATGGGATACGCTGATGATGGTCCCCTGATACTCCGCCAGCGCCCCCCGGACCCTTGGACCGGAGATGGGCGAAAAATTCCGTGTAGGCTCATCCAGAATCAGCACGTTCACCCCGTCCAGCATCATCTTGGTCATCAGCAGCTTGGCCTTCTGCCCTCCGGACAGCTCCCGAAT
Organism: Oscillospiraceae bacterium; assembly: GCA_014237695.1. Lineage (GTDB taxonomy): Bacteria > Bacillota > Clostridia > Oscillospirales > Oscillospiraceae > Pelethomonas. The sequence goes on from JAAZZJ010000116.1 coordinate 2,015, forward strand.
GGGATGGCTCGTCTCCTGCCGGGTATACCGGATGCTGCCCAGATAAGTCCGGGCCCGGGTCTCCGAAGCCGCGTCCCCCTCCGGAGCCAGATACTCCACCGGCGTCCTGTCCAGCGGCAGCGTGTCGGCATAATCCTGCGACATATACGCCGCCCTCAGGTCCTGCCGGGCCAGCAGTTCCTCCGCAATACGGCGCAGCAGAGTGGTCTTCCCCGCCCCGTTGGGGCCCAGAATGCCCACCTTCTCCCCTCCGGAGACATGGAGCCGGATATTTTCTGCCAGCAGCCTCTCCCCCGCCCTCAGCTCCGGCAGGTTCAGCTCCAGCACCGTCTTTCCGGCAGGCACCGCCGTCCCCTCCGGGAACCGGAGGAACGCCGCCTCTTCTACCTCCGGCAGCTGGGTCATATCCTCCGCCTCCCGGTCGAACCGTCTGCCCATGGACATCACCGCGTGCATCTTCTTTTTCAGCAGGCGGCCGCCGCTGGGGTTCTGGCGGGAAATGGCATTCTGAGCGTGTTCCACGCTCTGCTGGATGCGCCGGTATTTCTCCAGCTTTTTATCGTACTCCTCCCGCTCCTTCCGTGCCTGCCGGGTCTGGTCCGCGATGGCGTCCGTCCGGCGGCTGATATAGGTGGAATAGTCCAGCCGGTGAACGCTGCACCGGGGCGGTTTCCCTTCTCTGGGATGCTCCATGTGGAGTACCATGGTTGCAGTGTT
>JAAZZJ010000116.1:2741-7679 GCA_014237695.1 Oscillospiraceae bacterium
ATATTTAATTTACTTTCATATTTAATTTAATTATAAATTATAAATATAAATTCTTAAATCTAAATATAATTATTTTAAATTAATTAATTCAGATATAATATTTATAATTTATATTCATCTCAATATCCAAAGAAACACAGAAAACATACCATGGACCAATATCATGGGAGATATACAGCACGCTTCCGGGAAATCCTCCGATAAAATCCTCCAGCCACTCCAGTGTCTCCAGATCCAGATCGCTGGAGGGCTCATCCAGCAGCAGCGCCGCCGGACGGCTGAACAGCAGCCTTCCCAGCTGGAGCTTGATCCGTTCCCCGCCGGAGAGACTGGCGACCGGTCTGCCGCTGTAAAATTCCTCCGCCGGAAACCGGAGCTGCCGCGCGATATCCGCCAGCTCCCTGGGCGTCATGTCAAAGAAATCCGGAGAGGCGGCGCAGAAGTCGTACACGCTCCCCGCCTTCTCCTCCTCGCCAAGGTCCTGGGCCAGATAGCCCAGAAGCCCCGGGTCCCCTGCCTGTTCACCGCTCCACTCGCAGTAAGACTCGATCAGGCCCGGATCATAGACCCATTTCAGCAGGGTAGATTTTCCGTTGCCCTCCTCCCCGATGATGGCAGCCTTGTCCCCGTCGTTGATGACAAAGGAAAAGTCCGCCGCCAGGTCCCGCAGGTCCTTCCGGTGGGTCAATGTCAGATTTTTTACTTGAATCATAGTTGTGTCCTCCCCTCTTCTGGCAAAAGAAAAACGCTTTCGGACATGCAGACAGCGTACAAGAACACAGCAGGGCGGGACGGAAACCGTCCCTGGGCGCGCCAAAGCGAGACGCTTCGGCCCAGCAGGCACGATCCCGCCAAAAAATGACCCCCGCATCCTTGACTTTCGGCAACACAGACCGGACCCCGCGCAGTGCGCGGCGCCGCAAAAAGCGTCCTGTTACTCGAAAATCAAATCAGCTGATCATTTTTTCACCCTTCCGTTTTTAGTTGATTATAGCATACCACAATTTGAGAATTTGTACAGTTACAGTTTTGTTACAGAAGATGTATATATTCGCGGATTTTGGCGCAGAATACTAAGAACCGTCCAATTTGGACGAAGAAAGGAACTTCTTATCATGAAAACCTATGAAGTCATCAAAGAAGAATACGTTCCCTGCACCGGGAACATGCTCCCGGACCGGCGGGAAATCATGGAGATGCAGCTGGACGATCCCGCGATGTACGTGCAGGATCAGTACCGCAAAGAGCGGAGCGTGGAATTTTTGTCCTCCGAATATGACGGCAGTCTCGTCATCGAGTCCCGGCTGGAGGGCGGACGGAAACACCGGTATATTTTCAGCGAGCTGTGATGCAAAAGTCCCGCAGCGCACACTTGAAGGCGTGCGCCGCGGGACCTTCTTTTATTTTTTGAAGCCGTCCTTCAGACCTACGCTACGGTTGAAGACCAGATGTCCGGGGGCGCTGTCCTTACTGTCGAGACAGAAATAGCCTACCCGCATGAACTGGAAGCTGGCGGGCACGGCAGCCTGGGCCAGTCCGGCTTCCACTTTGCAGCCAGTAACGGTCTCCAGTGAGGCCGGGTTCAGGCAGTCAAGGAAATCCTTGTCTGCCGCGTCGGGGGCGGGGTCGGTAAACAGGTTGTCGTAGAGGCGGCACTCAGCATCCACGGCTGTGGCAGCGTCTACCCAGTGGATGGTGGCTCCCTTTACCTTCCGGCCGTCGGCGGGGTTGCCGCCCCGGCTGTCCGGGTCGTAGGTTGCCAGAATTTCTACTACGTTACCCGCCTCGTCCTTTTTGCAGCCGGTGCAGGTGATGAGGTACGCGCCCTTCAGGCGGCACTCGGGGCCGCCGGGATACAGGCGCTTGTACTTGGGCACAGGCTCCTCCAGGAAGTCCTCCGCTTCCACGTACAGCTCACGGGAGAAGGTGATGGTTCGGGTGCCGTCCTCGGGGCGGTTGGGGTTATTCTCTACCTCGAAGGTCTCGCTCTGGCCCTCGGGATAGTTGGTGATGGTCAGCTTCACCGGGCGGATCACCGCCATGACGCGCTGGGCGGTTTCGTTCAGGTCCTCCCGAAGGCAATGCTCAAGGAAGGCGAACTCCACGGTGCTGGTTGCCTTGGCTACGCCGATGCGTTCGCAGAAATTCCGGATGGAGGCCGGGGTATAGCCCCGCCGCCGCAGGCCGCAGAGGGTGGGCATCCGGGGATCGTCCCACCCGGAGACCCGGCCGTCCTCTACCAGAGCGCGAAGCTTCCGCTTGCTCATGACGGTGTAGTTGATACCCAGACGGGCGAACTCGATCTGCCGGGGTCTGGCGGGCAGGTCGCAATGCTCCACCACCCAGTCGTACAGAGGACGGTGGGCCTCAAACTCCAGCGAGCAGAGGCTGTGGGTGATGCCCTCCATGGCGTCCTCGATGGGGTGGGCGAAGTCATACATGGGATAGATGCACCACTTGTCCCCCTGCCGGTGATGGTGCATATGGTTGATCCGGTAGATCACCGGGTCACGCATATTGAAGTTGCCGCTGGCGGGGTCGATCTTGGCCCGCAGGGTCATGGTCCCGTCGGCAAACTCACCGGCGCGCATCCGGGCGAAGAGGTCCAGACTCTCCTCGATGGGGCGGCTGCGGTAGGGGCACTGAGCGGGGGCGTTCACGTCGCCCCGCATCTCCCGCATCTGGTCGGGGGTCAGCTCGCAGACGTAGGCCAGGCCCTTCCTGATGAGGGACACGGCACACTCGTACATCTTCTCAAAGTAGTCGGAGGCGTAGAAAAACCGGTCCCCCCAGTCGAAGCCTAACCAGTGGATGTCCTCCTGGATGGCCTGGACGTACTCCACGTCCTCCTTGGTGGGGTTGGTGTCATCCATACGCAGGTTGCACAGGCCGCCGTACTTCTCGGCGGTGCCGAAGTCGATGCACAGGGCCTTACAGTGGCCGATGTGCAGGTAGCCGTTGGGCTCCGGGGGAAAACGGGTATGGACAGTCATGCCCTGGAACCGGCCACCCTCCGCGATGTCCTCGTCGATGAACTGATGAATGAAATTCTTGCTTTCGGCCTCCTCGGTCAGGAGAGCCTTCGTTTCCTCGGCCATGTCGTCACACTCCTTACCATTTTCTTGATTCTGTCGAGACGCGGTCGCGTCTCTCTGATCTGCCCAAAAACAGGTATGAGGTATTATACAAAACGCCGATGAAAAAAGCAAGGGGGACGGCGGGTTTTTTTTGCAAAAAAGTGGGGAGACGCCCCCTACAAGTCTACGCGCTCCAGACGGCGGGCTCCGATGCGGTACGCCAGGACGTTGGCGGCTGCGTATACCGCGGCGCCAGCCAGCAAAATGGGGATCTGGCGGATCAGGGCGGGGCCGTCCATGGCGTCCAGCCAGCCCAGGCCGGGGAAATGTACCGAGGACTCGATGGCGATAATGCCCAGAGTGACGGGGATCAGGGCGATCAGGAAAGATACACCCGCTTTGTAGGCGGTCTTATAGAACTGGGTGAAGTAGACCAGGTCGAATATGCCGTAGACCATCAGGCCGAAGCCGTACCAGGCGATGTTGGGTTCCATGCCTGCCGGGTTGCCCTCCGGCAGGTACAGCGTCCGCAGGAATGCGAAGGGCAGGGACAGCGTCAGCTGCACCAGCTGGGAGAATACGGCCAGCAGCAGTTTTCCCTTGACGATGTCCCTTTTGGGGCAGGGCAGCAGGGCGGTGTAGAACACGTCCCGGGTCTCCCGGTCGAACATGAAGGACTGGAACAGGCCCAGACAGCCGAAGAAAAATACCACGCTGTAGGGGTACGCCGGGATCAGCAGCAGCGCGCCCATGCACATGAACACATACAGGGACGGGTGGGCCGCAAGGCGCAGTTCTTTATAGAGTAACTCCGACATGGAATGTCCTCCTCTCGGTGCGGACCATGATATCCTCCAGCGTCAGGGGGGCGGCGTCCTCCGGGGTGCGCAGGTGCTGGAAGGACTGCATGAACGCCGCCTTTTCCGCGCTGGCAAGGATCTTGCCGTCTTTGATATAGGTGATATCGCCGGCACACTTTTCCAGGTCGGAGGTGATGTGGGTGGAGAACAGGATACTCCGCTTCCCGTCTTTTACAAGAGCCTGGAACAGCTCCAGCAGCTCGTTCCGGCTCACGGGGTCCAGACCGCTGGTGGGCTCGTCGAACAGGAACAGCTCCGCACCGTGGCTGAGAGCCAGGGCAATGAGGTACTTTACCCGGATCCCGGCGGACAGCTCCCTGACCCGCTTATGGGGGTCAAGGTCGAACTCCTTCATATACCGGTCGCAGGCAGACTGGTCCCAATCGCGGTAGAAGCGGCGGGTGACGGCGGTGATGGTCTCCAGACGTTTATGCTGGAAGAAGTCAATGCCGCCAAGGACCACGCCGGTCTTCTGCTTACAGTCCTCTTCTCTCTCGGGGAAGGGCATGCCAAGGAGTTCGATCCTGCCGCCGTCCGGGGAGACGAGGTTCAGGATGGATTTTAAGGTGGTGGACTTCCCTGCCCCGTTCTTGCCGATCAGGCCCATGATACGGCCACGGGACAGGGTGAAGGAGACATTATCCAAAGTGAAAGTGGGGTAGGTCTTGGTGAGATTTTCGACTTTCAGAGCGGTCATGGCTCGTTCTCCTCTGCGTTCTCGGCATCCTGCTGGCGCTGGTTGGCCAGGTCCAGCAGGCCCGTCAGAAACTGGGCGGGGACAAGGGCGATGCCCGCTGTGCCCGGGTTGGTGTCCCCCAGCACTACCAGTGTATCGCCCCGGTTCAGGCCGAACAGCTCCCGGGCACGCTTGGGGATGACGATCTGGCCCCGCTCCCCCAGCTGCACTGCGCCGAAGACGTGCTTGCCCCGGGGCGGCGGCGGGATATTGCCGGGCTTCTGGTCAAAGTGGAGAAGGTCGTCCAGAGATACGTCGTACAATT
>JAAZZJ010000117.1 GCA_014237695.1 Oscillospiraceae bacterium
GAACTCGGCGTAGTCCTTGACCTCGATGCGGTGGGTCTCGCTTTTCTTGTTGAAGTCGATGATCGCCTTCCGGGCATCATAGGAAAGATACAGGCTGGCGTAGACCAGCGTGGTCTTCTCCGGCAGCTCGGACCGGGGGGTGGGGGCCAGGAGGGCCACACTGATGGTGATGTTCTCGTACTCGTTGTCATACTCCTGGAGGATGGCCGCCACCCGTCCGTCGGGCAGGAAGAAGAAGCTGCGGACGGAGTCGCTGCTGATGTCCGCCTCGACCCAGGAGAAGAGGCGCTCTCCCGCTCCGCCGCCCTCCTTGGACTCGTCGGCCTTGAAGCCGAAGACCGCGTCGTTCACCTGATAGTAGAACAGGTAGTCCCCGCCGCCGGGGTAGATGTTGTAGGCGTTGTTGGGCATGACGTACTCTTTGCCCCACGCCTGCTTCTCAGGATCGATGGTCAGCAGCTTGTTGCTGCTGGTCTCGGTCGCCTCGTCGTAATCCCGCTTCTGCATCCCCATCAGGCCGCCGGCGAGGGGGATCAGGTCGTACCACATATCCTCCCCATCCAGCTCAAAACGGACCTCCATCTGATCGTCCAGGGCGTAGATTTTGGTCTCGGTGCCCACATAGAGGTTCCCGGCGGTGTCGAAGGCCTGCATGTTCAGGTACTCGTCCTCGCCGATGACGCCCTGCATCTTCTCCTGGAGCTTGGACATGTCGATGCACTCCAGCTCGTTGCCGTCCTTGTCCAGCTTCCGCCGGAGGACGGTCTCGCTGGATTCCTCCTCCGCCGGCTCGTCCGCGGGCACGTCCACATCGCCCGCGTCTTCATCGGAGGCGCTCTCGTCTTCGGCCTCGGCCTCCGCCGAAGCGGTATCCGACGCGGAACGGGCGATGGGCTGGACCATGGCGTCAACCGCTCCGCCGGCCACCGGCTCATCAACCGCCGGATAATTCACGGAGGTATTTCCCCAGATGTAAAGCATCTCTGTCACCCATAAGGAACCGTCCTCCGCGATGGCGATATCGCTCACGGAGCAGCTGCCGTCCTTTCCGTCGGGGATCGGCGCCTGATAGTTCGGCAGCTTCTCCACCGTGCCGCTGCCGTCCAGCGCGACGCGGTAGATGTCAAACACGTTCCGATAGGTGGTGTAACCGTACTTCTCGGCCTCGTCGGACGATATGCCCTCCGGAGCCTCCATCTTGGTCTCCTCCGTGCGCTCTCCGATGAGGTAAAGGTTCTCCCCGTCGGAGCAGCCGCCGCTGATGTAGTCCAGATCCAGTTTCAGATCGATGTACTTCGGCACATAGACGGTAGCGGAAAGCTGCTGTGTATTGTCCTTCTTCCCGCAGCCCGCCAGCAGGCTCAGCAGCATAACTGCCGCCAGGAGCAGGCATATGGTCCTCTTTTTCAACCGTTTCATTGTATGGGTCCTCCTTGTTTCTGTTCGCTCCGGGAGCCCGGACCGCTCCGGCCTCCCAATGGTTTCCTTATATGCTATAGACGCAGGCAGGGGCTGGTAAGTTCCCCCCTGCCTTCTATTTTTTAGCAGGGGGATGTATCATTCTTGCATCTTTTCGTATACGATTCGGAAACAATTTCATGACAGATCGAAACACCGCTCCCCAGGGATAAACGGAGGGAATCCATACGCGCAGGCCGATGCGGATATGATTCGTCCAGCAAAGAGGAAAAGCGCCAAAATCTTCCGGATTTCAGCTGTTTTTTGCCGCAGATTAAGGCCTTTCCAGGACACTCATGTGGATTTGTTCCGTCCTCCTCTACCATCGGAAGACCTCGCGGACAGCACAGCAGCGCCCCCATGCGCAAAAAACGCGGCGGCCTCTTTTCAGAAGCCGCCGCGCGGTGTATGGGGAATTCTTCCCCCGGTTCATTCAGGTCTGCTTCGGCTTACAGCGCCTCATCCAGCCCGTATACCTCAACCTCGTAGATCCGGGCCGCAGTATCGGAGCCCTGGGTGGGCTTCTCTACAGACAGCTTCACATAGCGGGCGTTGACCACCGGGAAGGTATCCACAGTCTCACCGGCCATATTCTTGGTGACCTTCACTACCTCGGTAAACTCCTCGCCATCGGTACTGACCAGAATGGTGTAGGCCTTGGTGTTCATGGAGCTGCCCTCTCCGCCGGCCTCGGCATGGGCGATGTGGACCTCGCTGACCGCCTTCACGCCGCCCAGGTCAATGGTCAGGGCGTGGGGCGGGTTGCCGGTGGCACACCACTTCTTTGTCACGTCGCCGTCCACAGCAAAGGGAGGCGCCTCGTTCTCGTTGACATAGGCGGTGGCCTCGGTGTCCTTGCCCTGACTCAGCAGAGCCAGTTCACCGGAGACCTTGGAGGAGACGGTAATCAGCCCCGCCTTCTCCGCCACAGCCTCGCCGGAAGCATTCTTGGCGGTGACCTTCACGGTGTAGGTGCCCTCGGCGGCATAGCTCACCTTGGGAGAGACATCCGAGCTGGTCTCGACGGAAGCGCCGGGGAACTCCCAGGCCAGCGTCTCGGTGTTGGCGGAGCAGAGGCTCTCAAAGGTGATCTCCTGGCCGGGGGCCGCCAGAGTGACGGACGCCTTGAAGTCCGCCTTGGGCAGGCTGTTGTCGGGCCAGTCCATAGCGGCGGTATTGGAGGCCTCGCCCCGCTCACCGGTGACGCTCACAGGAACCACCACGAAGTTGGTCTTGTTGGTGTCGTCATTCCGTTCCAGGCCGTTGATGTAGTAGTTGGTGCCGGGAGTGGCGATCAGGAAGGAGCGGCTGCCATCCTGGTTCACACGATAGATCTCGTAATGGTCCGCCGTACCGGTCCAGCTCAGGCGGACGCCGGTATACATGCAGTCGTCATCGTCGAAGCTGGTGCTGTCCACCTTCAGTCCGGACGCGGACAGAGCGGCGGCCTCACCGGGCCTGGTAACCGCAATCTGGCCCAGGAGGAACTTCAGAGCCATGACGTCCTCGGCGGCGGTGAGCTTGAAGCCGATGGCCGTGACGGTCTTGCCGTCCAGGCCAGACACGTCATAGGAGACGCTGGTCCAGTCGGAGCCCACCTTCTTGTCGCCGGTGATGGTTTCGGCGGCGCCGTCGGACAGGGTGACCACCAGATCCAGAGCGGTCTCCACCGCGGCCTTGGCCTTGACGGTGAAGGAGAGATCACCGGTCATGGGCAGCTGCGCACTGTAGAGGGTGATGGTGGAGGGCTGATCCTTGAAAGCCTTTCCGTTCAGCCCCACGCTGGTACCGCCGTAGTAGGCATCGGAGTAGTCTGCGGCTGCTTTCAGGGTATTGCCTCCCTCCTGCTCCACATGCCAGCGGTAGGTGGGCATGACGTCCTGCATACTGCGGTTGTTCCAATCCTTCTGGGAGACCTTCACACCGTCGATGAAAAAGTTGTAGCCGTGGCCCATGTTGAAGTTGGTGATAAAGGGGATCTGGTTGACCACGGTCTGCTCGATGGCATAGGTGGAAACGCCTCTCCACTCCATCTCCTCCTTGGGCTCAGCAGCCACGAAGGGGTCGCCCTTGGCATTGACCCACATGAGGCTCTCCTTCTCCTGGTAGTCCGTAAAGAAGTCTTCGGCGGCAAAGTAGGTCCAGCTTGGGCAGTAGAGGCCCAGGGAGGTATAGGGAGCCTGTCCGTCGGGAGCGAAGAGGTTCCACCGCACCGGCGTACCGGTACCGTTGGCCTGGACGTCGATGCCCGCGTACAGATCATAGGGGTCCACGCCCGTCTCGGCGGCCTTCCCGGCGGTGGCCTTCAACAGCTCGTCAGGGGCGTAGGTGTTGGTGTTCCACCAGAAGTTCAGGAACATGCTGTCGGCAACGGGGTTGCCCTCCCCATCGATGACGAAGCACTTGTTCTTGTCCGTCAGGGCGTTCTGCCAGTCCATCTCACCGGCCTCAGTCATGGAGTCATACCACATGATCTCCAGGCTGTCGCCGGACTTGGCCTTGAACGCCTTGATGAACTCCTGCATGAGGACGGCATGGTCAGCCGTCAGCAGGCCGTTGGGGTCGCTCTCGCCGCCCTCGGTCTCCTGGTTGAGGAACCAGCCGTCAAATCCGAAATACTCTGCGGCTTCAATCAGCTTGTCGATGATGGGGAAATTGCCGCCGGCGTCCTTCTGCAGGAAGTCGTTGAGCCACTCGATCTTGCCGCCGTGGCCCGCCTGGGGGAAGAACACGGTACCCAGGACCGGCACGCCGTTGCGGTGGGCCGCGTCAATGACGTCCGCACTGGGGGCAACGATCAGGCCCTCGCCGGAGGAACCGCCCCAGTACACCAGTTTATCGATGTACTGCCAGTAGGAGAACACGTTGGCGTTGACGGTGTTGAGGCCGTGGGGCGCGTTCCCGCTGGTGCTGGCGTTCATGATGGAGATAGCCACCACATTCATGTCCTTGTTCTGGGTGGCATTGGCGGGGGTGAGCTGGTCCTTGGGCGTCCGCTGGGCCAGGGGGACAGCGCTGACGTTATAGGCGGCGTCCGGATCCTGGGCAGGGTCCCAGCTCAGCAGGTCGTTGGGGAACCAGTAGGGGACCTCGGGAAGATTGGGCAGGGGCTTGCTGTAGGTATTCTCCTCCGTCACGGATATCACGGTATCCGTATCAGCATCCGCTCCGGCGCCGGCATCGGGAGTCGTCTCATCGGGACTGCCTGAATTGCATCCGCACAGGCCGGCCAGCATTGCCGCTGCCAGGAGCAGCGTCAATGTTTTGGTGAAAAGCTTTTTCATCTCAGGGGCTCCTTTCCAAATCGCAAATAACTCGGTTTTCATGGGGATAGGGGAACAACAACGGGTATCCTATGACCTCCTTCTCTAATCGCTCCCGGGCAGGGCGGGGCGCATCCCCGCCATCCCCGTTTCGTGCAGATGTTACCATATATCGCGGGCGGAAGCAAGTTGCGAATGTATAAGTTATAGTATAAAAGTGAAACAAATCCACTGGAAAGTGTCGTTCTCCTATGGACAATTCGGCGTGGAGGCACGAAAATGGGCCCGGACGCTTTCGCATCCGGGCCCAAAAAGGGCTGCTTACACCTCGGTCTCCGGGGCCTTCTCCGGCTTGGAAGCCGCCTTGGCTTCGGGGGACTCGCCGGTCTTGACCTCCACGGTCACCGGCTGGCTGGCGGCCATTTTGCCGCCCACCACTCCAGCCAGCAGAGCGGTGAGGTCCAGTCCCGTGGACTCCTTCACGCCGTCCATAACCTGACTGGCGGAGGACATGACATCCTTGACCAGCTTGGTGGAGTTGCCGTCGCCGTACATGACGATCCGGTCCGTCTGGGCCAGAGGCGCGGCGGCGTTCTTGACCACCTCGGGCAGGGCGTCCAGGTACATCTCCAGCACGGAGGCCTCGCCCATCTTCTTCTGGGCCTCCGCCTTCTTCTCGATGGCCTCGGCTTCCGCCAGGCCCTTGGCCCGGATGCCCTCGGCCTCCTGCTCCATGGCGAAGCGCAGGGCCTCCGCCTCCGCCTTGCGGGCCTCCGCCTCCTTGATGACCTCGTAAGCTCTGGCGTCGGCGTCCCGCTGGCGGCGAACCAGCTCGGCCTCGGCCTCCTTCTCGGCCTTGTACTTCATGGCGTCCGCCTGCTTGCGGACCTCGGCGTCCAGGCGGCGCTCCTGGATGGCGATTTCGCGGTCCGCCAGCTCCGCCTCCTTCTCCTTCCGGGCGATGTCGGCGCTGACCCGGGTGACCTCGATGGTCTTGCGCTGGGTCTCCTGCTGGATGGAGTAGGCCGCGTCGGCCTCCGCTTTTTTGGCGTCGGCCTTGACCTTCATCTCCGCCTGCTGGATGGCCAGGGCGGCGTCCTGCTCGGCGATCATCTTCTCCGCCTGGACCTTCACGGCGTTGGCCTCCTGCTGGGCCTGGGAGGTGGCGATGGCGATGTCCCGCTGGGCGTTGGCCTTGGCGATCTGGGCGTTCTTGCGGATCTGCTCCACGTTGTCGATGCCCATGTTCTCGATGGTCCCGGCCCCGTCCTTAAAGTTCTGGATGTTGAAGTTCACCACTTCAAGCCCCAGCTTGCGCATGTCGGGGACCACGTTCTCGGTGATCTTCCGGGCCACGCCCTGCCGGTCCTGGACCATCTCCTTCAGGCCCACGGAGCCCACGATCTCCCGCATGTTGCCCTCCAAGACCTGGGTCACCAGGCTCACCAGCTCCTCGGGGCGCTTGCCCAGCAGGGCCTCGGCCGCCAGCTTGAGCAGCTCCGGGTCGGAGCTGATCTTCACATTGGCCACACCGTCCACAGAGACGTTGATGAACTCATTGGTGGGCACCGCCTCGCTGGTCTTCACATCCACCTGCATGATGCGCAGGGAGAGCTTATCCACCCGCTCGAAGAAGGGCACCCGCCATCCGGCCTTGCCGATGAGGATGCGCTTGCGGCCCAGGCCGGAAATGATGTACGCGGTATCCGGCGGCGCTTTCAGGTAACCCATGAAGAACAGCAGCAGGACCAGCAACACGGCGGCGGCGGGCAGGATGAATTTCAGATCAGGCATGTTTTTCTCCTCCTTACATGTCAATATCCCAGTTTGCTTCTTCCGTCTCTTTGTCAGAAGGGAGCCGTTTTCCGCACCCGGGTACGAAAAAACGAGACCCCTGCCTTGCGGCAAAAGTCTCGATTAAAGTCCCAGCTGGAGACTTCCGCGCTTCCCGGGTACCGAATGGTACCGTCCTGACGGTGCGCGCTCAGGCGGCGCTTGCACCCGGCTCGCGTCATTGGACTTCGTCCAATGACCGCCCGGGCAACGCACGCGTTGCCTAAGAACTACTCCCTTTTGACACTATTATCATACCACATCCGCGCGTTGTACGCAATAGGCATATTGATAAAAGTTTAACAGGAGTTTTTGGTGATTTTGCAAGTCGGCAGCTACTGCTCCTCTCCCCTGTCTTCTTCTAAACAGCGCTCGATCATACTTACCACCACATTATTAAAACTGGTCGAATTGTCTTTTGCAATTTGCTCCACTTCATCTATCACGCTTTGACGCAAATATATCGTTTTATAGCCAGCCTCTACCTTTTGCTTCGTTTTCTTTGGTACAAACGGCATTCCCATCACCTCTTGAGGCTATTCTAATGTAAATTTTAAGTTTATAATACATTAGAATTTTATCTTTTATTTCCCAACTTATTGGTATATAATTGCAATGAGGTGGTAAATATGCCTGATTGGAAAGAAATGTATCTGACCCTGTTCCGTGAAACAGAAAAAGCGATCAACATTTTGACCGATGCCCAGCGCCGGTGCGAGGAGATGTACATAAGCGCGCCGGAACCGGAGATCAGACTCCTCCCGCCAGAGGACGGCTCCGCATCCCAGGCACAAGAAAACACGCAGGCTTGAAGCACAAGCCTGCGTGTTTTCTATCGTTCCAGCCAATAAGTCGTATATTCCTCCCCGCGATGATACCCCAGCTTCTCCGCCAGAGCCACGCTTCGCAGGTCGATAGCGTCCCAGCTGGGATACAGCCCCCGGTCCAGGCACTCCAGGATCAGCCGGGCTCCGCAGGCGGCCGCCAGTCCCCGCCGCCGGTGGTCCTCCCGGGTGTCGATCTCCACCTCGATCCCCCCGCGATACACGCTGTAGGAACCCG
>JAAZZJ010000118.1 GCA_014237695.1 Oscillospiraceae bacterium
AAGTCCTGATAGGCTTTACACTTTGTATCCACCAGCTGCTGAAAGGTCAGCTTCTGCCGGATGGAGCGGTATTCCCCCAGGGAGAAGCCCTTTTTCGGAAGATCGATGGACTGGTACTTGATGCGCCGCTCCTTGAACCAGCGCTCTGCCTTTTTGGTGTCGAAGCACTTGGATGAGCCGAAAATCTGGATGTTCATAACGACAACTCCTTTGCTGATATGTTAATGGAGGTATATTTCCTTGAAATATGAGATCGTGAAACTCCGGGAGTGTCCGGAGAGGAAGGACGAGGCCGCGGTATGGTTCCATGAGAAGTGGGGCTATCCTCTGGAGGCCTACCGGGAGAGTATGGAAGAGTGTCTGGCGGGCGGGGGCCCGGTTCCCCAGTGGTACATGGCTGTGGCGGAGGGACGGATCATCGGCGGCCTGGGCGTGATTGAGAATGACTATCATGACCGGAAGGATCTGACGCCCAACGTGTGCGCCGTATATGTGGAAGAGGCGTATCGATGTCAGGGTATCGCGGGGGCATTATTGGATCATGTCTGCCGGGATATGGGACAGCTGGGTATTTCTCCCCTCTATTTGCTGACGGATCATACGGCGTTTTATGAGCGGTATGGATGGGAGTTTTTTTGCATGGCCCTGGGGGATGGGGAGGACAGGCCCAGCAGGATGTACCGGCGGCCCTGTGGGCCGCTCCCGCTTCTTTCTAACAGTTAGATTCGCGCCTCGCCGGCGCGGGGACGGGGGCGTACTTTTCGTGTGAACGAAAAGTACCAAAAGGTCACTCAAGGAACTACGTTCCTTGAGAATCCTCCTTCATTACGGGGGTTATTGGTTTGCGCCCGAGGCACAGATGGTCTGGTCTAAACTTACTGCCGTCCGCTTCGTTCCTCCCTGCGTCTGCTTCAGCATGGTTGACGATGGCCCCTACCGTTTTAGCACGGCAAACTCGCCGGGGTGCAGGGATGGGGGACAATTCGTTAGGCCGGAAATCTATCATCTCGCACCCTTGCGCCAAACCCTCGTGCCGAGTGCCGCGAGGCAACCGGGCAGCCGCAGGCTGCCGGGACGGTCGTTGGCGGCGTAGCCGACAATGACGTCCCTCGATAGAACCGTGCGCAGAAGTAAGCACCGGCATCGGCCCAAGGCACAGACGATAGACCGGAAATCTAAAGGTCGTAGCGTAACTAATAACTCCCGTAATGAAGGAGGATTCTCAAGGAACGCAGTTCCTTGAGTGACCTTTTGGTTCTTTTCGTTCACACGAAAAGAATGCCCCCGCCCCGGCGAGGGGCGAATCTGACTGTTAGAAGCAAGCGGAGGCGGCCCGCAGGGCCGCAGAAGAAAACAGGAGGGAAACCATGAAAGAACAGGAAATGATCGACCTGGCACTGGAGCTGGGCTTCGCCAACGCTGCGATGATGGATACGAAGGACCTGATCTTTATGCCCTCCTTCCGCCCCCTCTGCGCCGAAAATCTCTGCGGGAAATACGGCGTCAACTACGCCTGCCCGCCGGACTGCGGCACGGTGGAGGAAATGGAGGCCCGGGTCCGCCGCTGGCCCAGAGCGCTGGTCCTCCAGACCATGTGGGACATCGAGGATCCCATGGACGAGGCCCGGACCAAACCGGCCAAGGGAACCCATAACCGGATGACCAGAGAGCTGATCGACCGGGCGGACCGTCCGGGCCTGATGGTCGGTTCCGGAGGGTGCAGCCTGTGCGCGCCCTGCGCCATCACCGAGGGAAAGCCCTGCCGTTTCCCGGACAAACGATACTCCTGCATGTCGGCCTACTGTATTTTTGTGCAGGAGATGGCCGCTTCCTGCGGCATGGAATATGACTGTGGGCCTGGGGTTGTGTCGTTTTTCAGCATGTTCTGCTTCGACCCGGAAAATGAGGTGAAATGATGCTGCTGGCCATTGATGTGGGGAACTCCAACCTGTCTGCCGGAGTTTTTCAGGAAGAGACGCTCCTGATGAAGGGCAAAATCTCCGTGCGGACCAGCCGCAGCGCTGATGAGTACGCGGCTGTCCTCTATGACCTGATGCGCATGAACCATATTTCCCGGGAGCAGATCACCGGATGTATCCTGGCCTCCGTAGTGCCCGAACTCACCGGGCTGGTGGAGGAAGCGGCGCGGCTGGTCACCGGCGGGGATGTGCTGCGGGTAGGCCCCGGCATCCGTACGGGCTTCCGGATCGGGATCGACGATCCCTCCCAGCTGGGGGGCGATCTGGCCGCCAACACACTGGCCGGACTGACAGAGTACGGCGCGCCTTTGGTGGTGGTGGACGCCGGGACGGTGACCGCCATCATCGCTGTGGACAAGGATCGGACCTACCTGGGCGGCTGCATCCTGCCGGGCATCCGGCTGAGCGCCCAGCTGCTGAAAGGGACAACTGCCCTGCTGCCCTCCATTGAGCTGGGGAGCGGGGAAGAGGACTGCCTGGGGCGCAACAGCGCCGATGCTATGCGCTGCGGACTGCTGCTGGGAAGCGCCATGATGGTGGACGGCTTTGTGGACCGCTACGCCGCCCTGCCGGGAATGGCGGGGGCGAAATGCGTAGCCACCGGCGGCTCCGCTGCCCTGGTGACCGCGCGATGTGCCCGGGAGCTGATCCGGGACCCAGAGCTGACGCTGAAGGGCCTGCGGTATCTCTATGAGCTGAACCGGCCGAAAAAGCGGTAGTAACGGCATTCGCCGTTGTTACATATTTTGCGCGCCGTACCCCGGCATGGGGACGGCAGCGCGAGGTGAAATATCCTCAAAGGAGAACGTAACTATGAGCAACACAAGCACGAAAGTCCGCGAGATCACACTGACGGCGATACTCGCGGCAATCATCCTCCTCATGGCCTTTACCCCTCTGGGCTACCTGCGGGTGGGGCCGGTGTCCATTACTTTCCTGGTCATCCCCGTGGTCATCGGCGGCATGACCCTGGGCCCTGTGCGAGGCGGCTTTCTGGGCGCGGTGTTCGGGGCTACCAGCTTCGCCCAGTGCTTCATGGGCGACCCCTTCGGCGCGGCGCTGATGGCCCTGAGCCCTCTGGCGACGGCGGCGGCCTGCTTCATCCCCCGCGTCCTCATCGGCGTGGTGGCCGGGCTGCTGTTCCCCGCGCTGCTGAAGGTGAGCCGCAGTCACGCGCTGGCCTTCATTGTCACCGCCGTGGCCGGGACGCTGACCAACACCGTTCTCTTCGTGGGCATGGTGGTAGGCTTCTTCCAGGGCTCCTACTTTGGCGGCAGTCCCTTCTGGACGATCTTCGCCGGCTTCTTCACGGTGAACGTGGCCCTGGAGCTGGCGGTGGGCGTCGTCGTCAGCGCGGCGCTGAGCGCGGTGCTGGACCGGTTCGTACTCAAGGCTCCCCGGTATCAGATCGCGGAGTAAACGAAATATAGCGAGGGCGCGCTCCTGTCGGGAGCGCGCCCGGTTTTTATCAGAGCTGCTTGGCGAGGAGGAGGCTTTGCTCAGTGAGTTCCCGCCTCATCTCTGTGGACATCAGCCACTCCCATTTTGGAGCCTCCGGGTGGAGAGGATGCAGGTCGGACGCCATCAAAAGTGCAGCCGCTTTTACACCGAGGTGCTGGGAAACGCTGAAAACCGCTGATGTCTCCATGTCGACCCCGACCGCGCCCTTCTCCCGCCATATCCGCTCTTTCAGAAAGGTCTGGCGGTATACAGCATCCGTAGATACGATCGGGTAGGCGTGCAGTTTCAGCAGGGACAAAGCGGTACGATGCAGATCCGGATCGGGGACGGACGCCTCGATCGACTCATAATAATGGAGGGACGTCCCTTCCTCCACGAATGCCTTCTCGGGGATGACGGTCTCTCCCGGCCGGATCAGTGTGGAAAAGGCGCCGCACATCCCAACAGCAACAATATTTTTTACGCCCAGTACCCGCAGGGTTTCGACAGTATCCGCCGCCTGCGGCGCGCCGGAGCCGCCATTCAAAAAGCAAATCGGCAAATGGAGCATTTCCCAGATGGGCCGGCGGTTCAAAAAGCAGGGGAAAAGCTCCGGCAGTTCTCTTGAAGCGTAGTTAGCGGCGAGATGATCCGTTCCCTTGCTCATAAAGAAGACGATGGCCGTCTGCGGAAGACACAGATGGCAGCCGCGATGTGCGCTGTGTATCTGTTCATAGGGGGTGATTACCGGTTTTGTATCGTCATCTGGCAAGCACCACATGACCGTTTTACCTCCTTTGGATCGATCAGCCGTTTTGCGGACAGGAAAGGTTTACCCGATCTCCCCCGCCCGGATGGCGTCCGCAATCTCCTTCGCATAATAGGTAATCAGCATGTTCGCCCCCGCCCGGAACACCGACAGGGCGGTCTCGCACATGATCCGCCGCTCGTCCACCAGCCCGGCGGCAGACGCTGCTTTTATCATGGCATACTCCCCGGACACCGAATAGGCGCACAGGGGCAGATCAAAGGAATCCGCGCACTCACGGATCACATCCAAATAGCTCAGCGCGGGCTTCACCATCAGAATATCCGCCCCCTCGGCGGCATCCAGGGCGCACTCCCGGAGGGCCTCCTTCCGGTTGTGCGGGTCCATCTGATAGCCCTTCCTGTCCCCGAAGGAGGGGGCCGATCCGGCGGCGGCCCGGAAGGGACCGTAGAAAGCGGAGGCGTACTTGGCGGAGTAGGCCATGATGGCGGTATTCTGGAAGCCGTTTTCATCCAGCGCCTTCCGCAGGACCGCCACGTGGCCGTCCATCATATCCGAGGGGGCCACCATGTCCGCCCCGGCGGCGGCGTGGCTGACGGCAATCTTAGCCAGATGCGCCAGGGTTTCATCGTTGTCTACCTCGTGACCGTGAAGAATGCCGCAGTGCCCGTGGTCCGTATACTCGCACATGCACACATCGGTAATGACGGTAAAGTCCGGATACCGGGCCTTGATGGCCCGGACGGCTTCCTGAATGACGCCGCGCTCCGCCCAGGCGGAGGACCCGCATTTGTCCTTCTCCGCCGGAAGGCCGAAGAGGATGCAGTGCTTCATGCCGTGGGCCAGACACTCCTCCACGGCGAGGCACACGCTGTCCAGGCCGTAGTGGTTCTGGCCCGGCAGGCTCTCGATGGGCCGGACGCCGGAGAGGGTTTCGTCCACGAAAATGGGATAGATAAGTGCCTCCGGGCTCAGCCGGGTCTCCCGGTTCAGACGGCGGATAGCGTCGGTCCGCCGCAGGCGGCGGGGGCGGTTGGTCAGGTCCATGGGGAAATCCTCCTCAAATCATGAAATTGGCAATACCATAGATCAGATGGCAGACGGTGAAGACCGTAATAGGGATTACCGCGATGCCGTTTTTTCTGCCCAGTGCAAAGAAAAGGAAGCACAGGCAGGGGGGAAGCGTCAGCAGCGCCACCACAGGCGGACCGGCAAATCCGGCATAATAGCACACCCACCCGGCTGCATAGAGCCCTCCGCAGCAGAGAGAGGCGCAAATGAACGGCGAGAGACGCAGCCGTTCCCGATCCCGGTTCACAACTGCGCAGAGCGCCGCTGCAAACAGAATCTGGCATACGGACGCGATGCCGTCCACCACCGGGGTAATAGATTCCTGCCGCAGAATGTCGTCAGGCGCCGGAAGGTTGAACCAGACGAAATTGGGGAGCATCATCAGAAAAAACAGCAGCAGTCCCCCGGGGTCGAAGGCCAGCTTGTACTTCCTCATTTGACCGAACGGAGGGCAATCCCTCGCAGCATGTCCCGGTACAGCTGGTCCTGGTCCTCCACGTCGATCATCAGCCACCGCTGGCCGTTACCCTCCTTTGTGCGGTCATAGATTTCCCGCATCGCCGGGCAGCAATTGGGCAGCATCGCCTCAAAGGCGTCCTTTTCCCTCCGCCCGATCACCAGCATCACGGTAAAGTATTGCTCGCGGGGATAGATCGTACACAATGTTTTCCCAGATTTCTGGAATTTGACATTCCACCCCTTTTCCATGCTGCACGCGCTGTACTCGATTTTTTCCCTGCCGGAATAGGTTTCCGTCAGTTCCGCGCAGAAGTGTGAAAAGACCGGATTCCTGATATAGGCCCCAAACTCGTCCAGCGTTGGGCGGTAGTCTCTGTTTTGCAGGTCAATGTGATTCACAGCGATATCAGCCTCCCGGTCATTAAGGTTCAAAGCGGCCATAGCCCCACCATTGGGGGACCAGCTTCTTGAGACGTACCGTCTCCCGCGTCTCATAGTCCAGCAGAATTTCGATTTCTCCGCTGTCACGGTCCAGCTGCATCATGAATTCCCGGCATACGCAGCAAGGAGGACCGATTTTGCCGTCCCGCATGACGGCGAGGATCTTTTCGATCCGGCTTTCTCCGTGGGTAATCATACAGGCTATGGCATTGCGCTCCGCGCACATGCCCAAGCTGGCGGCGGTGTCGATGCAGACGCCTGTGTAGATGTTTCCCGCCTTGGTCCGCAGGGCGGCGGCGACGCCTCCGGCGTCAATAAAAGGAGATACGGCGCGGTCGTTCTGCACCTTCCTTGCGGCGGTGTATAGCTCTTCCCAGATATCCATAGTATTCCTCACTTTTCAAGCGCCAGCTCCACCAGAGCGTCGATTGCCGCTTTGCCGGCGGTCTTTACGGAAATATGATGCTTTTCCGCCTCCCCGGCGGTCTGCTTCCCAATGCACAGCCCCGTGAAACGGCTGAAATCCGCGTCCTCGCCTATGGCGGAGACGAAGCCCTTCACGGTGGAGGCGGAGGTAAAGGTCACAAAATCGAACCTGCCCGCCTCCAGCTCCTCCCGCAGCGCCAGGGAACGGGGGTTATCGTAAATGGTGCGGTAAACGGCAATGTCGTCGTAAGGGACGCCCGCTGCCGCCAGCGCGTCCGTCAGAGCCGGGGAACCCTCCTCCGCCCGCAGCAGCAGGACCCGGCCTGCCGCCGTTTCTGCCAGCGCCCCGCCCATGTGGGCGGCATTGCAGACTGCCGGAATGAGGTCGGCGGTAAGGCCGTGGGTCTCCAACGCTTTCCCTGTGGCTGGGCCGATGGCGGCCAGCTTCACGCCGCCCAGGGCGCGGGCGTCCTTTCCCATGTCCCGCAGGCAGGTCCAAAACGCATCCACCCCGGCGGCACTGGTAAAGCCCAGCCATTCGTATTCCGTGAGCTGGTCCAACGCCGCTTCCATAGCGGGACAGGGGGAGATGGCCTCCGTGCGGATACAGGGGAATTCCACTGCGTCTGCCCCCAGGGCCCGCAGCTTCTCTGAAAGCGTTCCCGCCCGGCCCTTTGGCCGGGTGACCAGAAGACGCTTTCCATGAAGAGGCAGGCGTTCAAACCAGCACAGGGCTTCTGCCAAGGCGCACACACCGCCCACAATGATAAGGGCGGGACTATGGATCTCCATTTCTTCCGCCCTGCTCCGCAGGGTGCCCAGAGTGGCGCTGCACCGGCGCTGGCCGGGGAGCGTTCCGCGCTCTACCATGGCGGCCGGCGTATCCGGGTCCATTCCGGCCTCCAGCAGGCCCTCCGCAATGGCGGGCAGGGCAGTTACACCCATAAGGAACAGCAGGGTTCCGCCGGTGCGTACCAGGGCCTCGAAGTCGATATCCAGTT
>JAAZZJ010000119.1 GCA_014237695.1 Oscillospiraceae bacterium
TTCTCCCCGTCGCAGCTCCCGGCGTGGACGAAGAATTTGAAGTCTTCCCCGAACGCCCGGCATCGCTTTTCCAGCTCCAGCGTCTTGATGAGTCCCAGCAGCGCGGGGACCTCCGCCTTGTTTTCCTCGTTGAGGAACGCCTGCCACCGGGGGATAATCCCGTGCTGGAGGAGGATCTCCGTGGCCTGCAAAAGCTCCCGGAACGCGCCCTTCCGGCCGGTGTATCTGTCCGTCAGCTCCTCCAGCCCGAAGAAGGTCAGCTGGACCTGTCTGACGCCCACCTCCTTCAAAAATCCCGCATAGTCCGGGTCCCGGACCAGCCGCCAGAAGCTGGCCAGCTCGAACCGCTCCGGCTTCCCGCCCACGCTGAGGGCGTTGTCCCGCTCCCAGCGCGCCCGGTAGCTGTCGCAGAAGTCCGGTTCCCGCAGCCAGCTGTAGAAAACAACGGTCTCGAAATCCGGCCTGAAATAGTCCACCAGCCAGGCGTCTGCGCCGGGCTCCATGACCCGGTTGGGCATGTGTCCCAGCCAGCAGTGGCGGCACCGGTTGGGACAGCCGTACAGATCTGTCACCAGATAAAGCGGTTTATGAAGCATAGCAGTTATACCTCCGTTGTTTTATACGCCATTGTACCACAGGGCGCTGACGCCGTCCATATATTTTCGTGTTCCCGCCCCGCAGGGATCGGGAATCACAAGGGTATTTTTGCTATAAGGAATACAAAAGTGAATTGGGAGTTTTGAGGAGGTTATACCATGAACTGCCCTAAATGCGGCAATAAAATGGAGCCGGGAACAGTGTATTCCCCTCGCGGCTACCTGTTTTGGACACCCGAACAGGGAAAATTGAAAAACTTCCAACGGCCAAAAGCCCCCGTTCGTGTACGTCCCATCGGAGACAAAACCAAGTCCGCTTTTTCGCCAAAAACCCTCTCCACGCCTCCCCAGTACTCCGGTACGATTTGCCGGAACTGTGGGACCATATGGTTTTCCTTTGAAAACAAAGAGTAACTATTTATCATAAGTCCTAGTTCTTTTTCGTGATTCCCGCCCCTGTAGGGGAGAGAATCACAAGGGTATCTTTGCTATAAGGAACACAAAAGCGAGTTGGGAGTATATTTACATCTGAAAAAGGAGGACCCCGCTATGAAATGTCCCTATTGCGGCTACAAGGAGAGCAAGGTGGTGGACAGCCGTCCCGCCGACGAGGGCAGCAGCATCCGCCGCCGCCGGGAATGTCTGGCCTGTGAGCGGCGCTTCACCACCTACGAGACCATGGAGTCCCTGCCCATGGTGGTCATCAAGAAGGACGGCAGCCGCCAGAGCTTTGACCGGAACAAGGTGCTGGGCAGTATGCTCCGGGCCTGTGAGAAACGAACGGTATCCATGGCGGAGCTGGAGCGGATGACCGACGAGATCGAGCAGAACCTGCAAAACAGCCTGGAACGAGAGATCACCACCGACATGGTTGGGGAGCAGGTCATGGACAAGCTGCGGGAGGTGGACGAGGTAGCCTATGTCCGCTTTGCCTCTGTGTACCGGCAGTTCAAGGATATCCACACCTTCATGGCGGAACTTGCCAAGCTTCTGGAGGAAAAGCCCTGACTTGCCATCGTATTGCGTAGATTTCTATAAAAGTTTCCATTAACCCTGCAACTTTGCCCTCTTTTGTGTGACACTATGGATACCACACAAAGGAGGGCTTTTTATGTCCATCTCAAAGCATGAATTAGCGGCCTTTGCAGCCTGCCTGCGGCGGGAGGAGCGGAGTTCGGGGACGGTCGAAAAATACCGGCGGGATGCCGCCGCGTTTGCCGCCTGGCTGGGATGCCGCGAGCTGACCCGGGAAACCGCCGCCCGGTGGCGGGACCATCTTCTCCGGGAGGGGTATGCCCCGGCAACCATCAACTCCATGCTGTCCGCCGTCAACGCGCTGCTCCGGTTTCTGGGAAGGGAGGATTGTAAAATCAAATTCCTCCGGGTTCAGCGCAAGGCATTTGAGATGACCGGCGGAAACATCACCGGCAATACCGCTGGCAGCGGCGGCGGAATTTTTTGCGGGAATAATTCCACCCTCCAGCTGACAACCTCCGAATCTGAAAAGGAAATCAATATTTCTGACAATGTATCGGGGGGCCATGGCGGTGGAATTTTTTCATCTGGAAAAAGCAGCCTTATGCTGGATGGCGTCAACATTGAGAGAAACCAAGCCGGCCCCTACGGTTTTGGCGGCGCTGTATTTGCACAGACCTCCATTGACATCAATAATACCACCATGCGCGATAACACCGCGGGAACAGGCAGCGCTGTGCGGGTGCATGGCCAGGGGAACAAAGTCAGCATCAGCAACAGTGTCATTGAAAACACTGCCGCCTCAGAGGCCTTTATTATTTCGGCAGGTCCGAATGCAGAGATATTCCTCTCTAAGACTACCCTGTCCAATGGCAACGCTATAGCCGCTGAGGGCGGCAGCCTTACTATGGAGGACACCACGATAAAGAACGGGAGCGTCTCTCTTGACAGATATCCCGACAGAGTTGCTTCTTTCGAAAGCAACGGCTTCAAGGTTCAGATTGACGGCGAGGGCAATGTCTCCATTACGGATGCCGATGGAAATGCGGTAGAGGCTGTTTTGGACGCGAAGGGGAACCGCCTCAGTGCAGGCAAGTTGGAGAGTATATCTGGTGCAATGGATATCATTCTGGTTCTCCCGTTGTCCCTTCCCCACACGCACACCCCCGGCACGCCCGTCCGTGAAAATGAGATTCCTGCACAGGTCCATGTGGATGGTGCTTGTGATATGGTGATTTACTGCACGGACTGCGGTGAAGAACTCAGCAGAACGTCCGAAACCATCCCTGCTCTGGACCACGTTCCCGGCGAAGCCGTCCGCGAGAACGAGGTTCCCGCACAGGTCGGCGTGGAGGGCTCCTATGATCTGATTATCCGCTGCACGGTTTGCGGTGAGGTCATCAGCAGCGAGCATGTGACGGTTCCCGCACTGCCGCCTGAGGAGCCCGGCACTCCCGACACCCCTGCCATTCCCGATGATGACGGTGCGGACGACGATGACGGCTACACCCCTGCCACCACCGTCATTGAAGACCAGGAGGTTCCTCTGGCTGGCCTGCTGCCCGTTGCGCAGCTGCTGGAGGAACTGCGGCAGTATGCGGAGGTCCCCGAGGCGGAGCTGCCGGAGGACTTCAAGTGGCTCGACCACGAGTTTGCGCAGGCAATCTACTGGGGATTGCAGGAGGAACTGGTGTCTGACACCGTGGAGGCTCCCTTCAACCCCGAGGAGGTCGTCACCGTGGCGCTCCTGCGCGAGGTCCTGGTGAACTTCGCAGAGCGCTGCATGGGTCTGGATGATTTCGCTGTCACCCTTGAGGTGGAGGACGGCGAGATGGTCATGGACACCGGCGCACGTCTGACTGCGTTTTACGGCAGGCTGGAAGCTGCCCTCCTGGACGAAGCGGCATAATTTCCCACAGAAAGCGCCAAAAGGCCCCCGGGGAAACCCCGGGGGCCAAATTTATACTCTTGACGGAAAATTACTCCGCCTTATACAGGTCGATCAGCTTCATCAGGTGGGCGTAGCGCTCCTTGGCAGCCTCCTCGTTCCGGGCGAACAGCACCTCGGCGCGCTCGGGGAACTCGCGGGTCAGCCGGGCGTAGCGGGCCTCGTTCATCAGGAACTCCTGATAACCGCCGGCGGGAGCCTTGCTGTCCAGAGTGAAGGGGTTCTTGCCCTCGGCGGCCAGAGCGGGATTGAAGCGGAACAGGTTCCAGTAGCCGCAGTCGACGGCCTTCTTCATTTCCTTCTGGCAGTTCATCATGCCGCCCTTGATGGAGTGCATCTCGCAGGGGGCGTAGCCGATGATGAGGGACGGGCCATGATAGGCCTCGGCCTCGGCGATGGCCTTCAGGGTCTGGGCGGTGTTGGCGCCCATGGCCACCTGAGCCACGTACACGTAGCCGTACTGCATGGCGATCTCGCTGAGGCTCTTCTTCTTCATCTCCTTACCGGCAGCGGCGAACTGCGCCACCTGGCCGATGTTGGAGGCCTTGGAGGCCTGACCGCCGGTGTTGGAGTACACCTCGGTATCGAAGACAAAGATGTTGACATCCTCGCCGGAGGCCAGAACGTGATCCAGTCCGCCGTAGCCGATGTCGTAGGCCCAGCCGTCGCCGCCGAAGATCCACACGGACTTCTTGTTCAGGTACTCCTTCTTGTCCAGGATGGACTTGGCCAGCCTGCAGGCGTCGCAGTCGCAGTACTTCTCGCCCTTGGCCTTCAGCTCCTTCACGTGAGCCAGCATGGCGTCGCGCTTGTCGCCGAAGACTTCCGCGCCCTTGGGGCTGGTGATGAACGCCTCGTTCTCATCCAGAGTCATCAGGCTCTCCTCCAGCAGGGCAATGTACTCCTTGGCGGCAGCCTGGTTGGCCTCGCCGTCTTCCATGGTATCCAGCCACTTCTGAGCGGCGTCCTTCAGCTCGGGAACAGCCCACTCAACGGCGATGAGCTTTCTGGTATCCTCTACCAGGGCGTTGCGGACGGCCTTCTGGCCGACGAACATGCCCAGACCATGCTCGGCGTTGTCCTCGAACAGGGAGTTGCACCATGCGGGGCCCTTGCCCTCCTTGTTGGTGCAGTAGGGGCTGGTGGCAGCGGGGCCGCCCCAGATGGAGGAACAGCCGGTGGCGTTGGAGATATACATCCGGTCGCCAAACAGCTGGGTGACGAGACGGGCATAGCTGGTCTCGGCACAGCCGGCGCAGGAGCCGGAGAACTCCAGGTAGGGCTGCTTGAACTGGCTGCCCTTGACGGTGTTGTCCTGCATGTCGGCCTTGGGAGCGGTCTTCACCAGGTAATCCCAGACCTGGGCCTGCTCGGCCTGGCTCTCCTGGGGCACCATCTTGATGGCGCGCTTCTCGGGATCCTTGGCGCCCGCCAGGCAGGCCTCCACGCACACGCCGCAGCCCATGCAGTCCAGAGGGCTCACGCCGATGGCGTAGGTGTAAACGCCCTTGCCCTTACCGGCCTTGATGGCAGCGGTCTTGAGGCCCTCGGGAGCGTTCTTGACCTCGTCCTCGGTGAGGGCGAAGGTACGGATGGTGGCATGGGGGCAGACATAGGCGCAGGTGTTGCACTGGATGCACTTGTCGGGATCCCACATGGGGACGCTGACGGCTACGCCGCGCTTCTCATAGGCGGCCGCGCCCAGCTCAAACTGGCCGTCCACATGGGGCACAAACACGCTGACGGGCAGGCTGTCGCCGTCCATTCTGCCAACGGGCTCCAGAATATCCTTGACCATGGTGACCAGCTCGGCCTTGCCCTCCAGGCTGTGGCCGGCCTTCTCGTCCGCGGCGTTGGCCCAGTCGGCGGGCACATCGATCTTGACGAAGGCGGTAGCGCCGGCGTCAATGGCCTCGTGGTTCATTTTCACCACGTCCTCACCCTTCTTGGAGTAGGACTTGGTGGCGGCATCCTTCATGTACTGGATGGCCTGCTCCTGGGGCATGACCTTGGCCAGGGTGAAGAAGGCGGACTGGAGGATGGTGTTGGTACGCTTGCCCATGCCGATCTTGGCGGCCAAGTCGATGGCGTTGATGGTGTACAGCTGAATGTTGTTCTTGGCGATATAGCGCTTGGCCTCGGCGTTGAGGTGGTGGCACAGCTCGTCAAAATCCCACTGGCAGTTAATCATGAACACGCCGCCGGGCTTGACGTCGTTGACCATCTTAAAGCCCTTGGTGACGTAGGAGGGGTTGTGGCAGGCCACGAAGTCGGCTTTATTGATATAGTAGGGGGACCGGATGGGCTTGTCGCCGAAGCGCAGGTGGCTGATGGTCACGCCGCCGGTCTTCTTGGAGTCGTACTGGAAGTACGCCTGGATATACTTGTCGGTGTGGTCGCCGATGATCTTGATGGAGTTCTTGTTGGCGCCCACGGTGCCGTCGCCGCCCAGGCCCCAGAACTTGCACTCGATGGTGCCTTCCGCGGCGGTGTTGGGGGCGTCCTTCTCGGGCAGGGACAGGCCCGTGACATCGTCCACGATGCCGATGGTGAACTGGCGGCGGGGCTGGCTGGCGTTCAGCTCCTCATAGACAGCGAACACGCTGGAGGGAGGAGTATCCTTGGAGCCCAGGCCGTAGCGGCCGCCGATGACCTTCACGTCGTTCTTGCCGGCGTTGGCCAGGGCGGAAACCACGTCCAGATACAGGGGCTCGCCCAGAGCGCCGGGCTCCTTGGTGCGATCCAGGACGGCGATCTTCTTGGCGGTGGCGGGAATGGCCGCGATGAGCTTATCGGCGGCGAAGGGGCGATACAGGCGGACCTTGACCAGACCCACCTTCTCACCGTGGGCGTTCATGTAGTCGATGACTTCCTCGGCCACGTCGCAGATGGAGCCCATGGCGATGATGACGCGGTCCGCGTCGGGCGCGCCGTAGTAGTTGAACAGCTGGTAGTTGGTGCCCAGCTTCTCGTTGATCTTGCCCATGTACTTCTCGACCACCGCGGGCAGCTCGTCGTAGTACCTGTTGCAGGCCTCGCGGTGCTGGAAGAAGATGTCGCCGTTCTCGTGGGAACCGCGGGTGGAGGGATGCTCGGGATTCAGGGCGTGCTTGCGGAAAGCCTCCACCGCCTCCATGTCGCACATGTCCTTCAGGTCCTCAAAGTCCCAGACGGCGACCTTCTGGATCTCGTGGGAGGTCCGGAAGCCGTCAAAGAAGTTGATAAAGGGAACCTTGCCGGAGATGGCGGCCAGATGGGCCACGGGGGACAGGTCCATGACCTCCTGCACGTTGCCCTCGGCCAGCATGGCGAAGCCGGTCTGGCGGCAGGCCATCACGTCGGAGTGGTCGCCGAAGATGTTCAGGGCGTGGGTGGAAACGGTACGGGCGGAGACGTGGAACACGGTGGGCAGCTGCTCTGCCGCGATCTTGTACATATTGGGGATCATGAGCAGCAGGCCCTGGGAGGCGGTGTAGGTGCTGGTGAGAGCGCCTGCGCCCAGGGAGCCGTGGACCGCACCGGCGGCGCCGGCCTCGGACTGCATCTCGACCACCTTTACCTGGGTTCCGAAGATGTTCTTCAGACCGTTGGCGGACCACTGGTCAACCAGGTCGGCCATGGGGCTGGACGGGGTGATCGGGTAGATCGCCGCAACTTCGCTGAACGCATAGGATACATGCGCGGCGGCGTTGTTGCCGTCCATGGACTTGAACTTTCTTGCCATAGTTTTTTTGCTCCTCCTGAATATTTGATACGGCTGTGTGGTGAATACACAGTGGGTACTCATACAGTGTTTACTATACCACGTTTTCTTCTCTCTGTAAATGTTATGTTCGCACCATTTCCGGAAATTTTTCTTTTTCTCCGGAAGTGTAAAATTTTTTTGGTGTTTTTTGGCAGTTTTTGCAAATTGGTGGGGGGGGGGGGATATGGTATTGTTGTAATAGTTCTTGGTATATGTTAACTAATCTTGTTAACTGTTACATATAGCTGATTTGAACCAACCTGATACGGCTGGTTATACTCTAGATTAGACGACGGGTGTG
>JAAZZJ010000011.1 GCA_014237695.1 Oscillospiraceae bacterium
GAAAACGGTGCAGAAGCTGGGCCGGGACGGTCTGGTGGAGCAAAACATGGCTACCGGCGAGGAAAAGCGCGTCAGCCAGCGGACGGCGGATGTATCCTTCGGTCCGGCCCGTCCCCAGGAACAGGCGGCGGGCCACCGCGCGGTTCAGCGGAGTGACGGCGATTCCACTTCCTCTGGCAAGAAACGGCGGAAACAGCCCCGGCCCGTCCAGCAGACGGCAGAGGAAGCGGCCTATGCCACCCCGGCCCCCACCAGCGTCCCGGAGGCTCCCATGCCGGACACTCCGTCCATGCGGATGGCGGCAGACGCACCCATGATGGCCGCTCCCACCGGCAGCGAGACCCCGCCCCCGCCGCCAGCCTCCCGGAAGCGCCGTAAGCGGAAGAACCGTAAAAAATCCAAGCAGCGGCAGGCGGCAAAGCACACCCCGAACGCCGCCCGTTCTCCGGAAGATCAGGCTATGCGCGCTGCTGGGGACGCTCCCATGCAGAACCGGCCCCCCGGCCAAGGGCGAAAGCCCTCGGTGAAACGCCCGCCCCGTCCAGTGGAGGGGGGCGGACGGCTGCAATTCAAGGCGGCAGAGGGTGAACAGCTCCCTTCTGACAGCAAGGCCCCCGCTGATGGCAGGGCGAAGATGAAGAAGCGGCAGGTACAGCGGTTTACCCCGGATTCCGCCCGTCCTGCGGCATCTGAGGCCCAGCCCTCCCGCCTGATACCTGATGGCGGCAGTCGGCTTCATTTTGAGGGTTCGGAGGTCCCGGCCCCTGACGCAGAAGCACCCGTTGATGAAAAACGGGCGGTGATGAAGCGGCAGGTCACGGACCACGCCGCCCAGCCGGAGCAGTCAGAGGGTGGGGGCGACACCCACCAGCGGGACAGTCCCCCGGCAGGATCGCCGTCCCCCGCGCCGGATGACCGGGCGTATCAGAAGCGGCAGGCGGCAAAGTTCGCTGCCCACTCCGCTGCTGGCAAGGCGGACCGGCCACGGCTGCAATTTGAGGAACCGCCCTCTGCGGCGGACAGCGCCCCCATCCCTGCGCCAAAGGAGGACTCCCAGCCGCCCAGCCGGAACTATCAAAAGGCCGTGCGCCGGGTGGAACGTGCGGAGGGTCAGGTGGAGCAGGCGCGGGAGCATCTTCCCACCAAGCGCCGGTTATCCTTCCAGCCGGAGGTGGAGGTTGAGACGGGCAGGACCCGCCGCCGTCTCCACTTTGAGCAGGAGGTTTTGCCGGAATATAGACCACCCTCTCTGCCCGCCCGCGCCGGTGGTATGGTGAAAACGGCGGCAGTGATGAAGCTCCACGGCAAGATACATGAATCCGAGCGGCAGAATGTGGCGGTGGAGGCCACCCACAAAAGCGAATTATTTATGGAGCAGGGTGTGGGCCGTGCCCTGCGCTGGCAGAGAAACCGCCGCCGCTCCAAGCCCTACCGCGCCCTGCGCCAAGCGGAGCAGCGGGCGGCAAAGGAAAATGTCAAACTGGCATGGCAGACTGCCCTCCGGGACAACCCGGAGCTGCGGCGCAAAAATGCCCTCGCCAAGTGGATACAAAAGCAGAAAATCAAGCGGAAGTATGCCCAGGCCGCGCATGAGGCCAAGCAGACGGCGCACTTCACCCAAAACGTGGTACATGCCACCGGGCAGATCGCCCGGGCGGTCCAGCAATACATAGCGGCACGAAAATCTCTGCTGCTGGTTGTGGCAATGCTGGCTATGGTGGTGGTGTTCTTTGCCTCTGGCATGACCTCCTGTACCGCCATGCTCTCCGGTTTCCAGTCCTCCTATATCTCCGCGTCCTATATGGCGAATGAGCAGGACATTTGCAATTCGGACCTCTACTACACGGAAATGGAAACGGATTTGCAGATGGACATTGACCAGACTGAGGAAAATTACTCCGGCTATGACGAGTACCGCTACAACATCGGGGAGATCAGCCACAACCCCTATGAGCTGATGGGCTACCTCTCCACCGTGTTCAACGCCTTCACCTTTGAACAGGTCCAGGCGGAGCTTGCGCGGCTGTTCGGGGAGCAGTACTCCCTCACGCGGGAGGTCATTGTGGAAACCCGCTATGACAGCGACGGCGATCCCTACGATTGGTATGTCCTGCAAACCACGCTGACGGTAACACCGCTGTCCACGATCATTTCCGGTACGCTGTCCCCTGGTGAGCAGACGGACCGCTACAACGTGTATCAGCAGACCCTCGGCAACCGACAGGCGTATGGGAACCCCTTTGATTTTCCATGGCTGGGCTATGTGTCCAGCAGCTACGGCTACCGGGTCCATCCCATCAGCGGGGAGAAGAACCTGCACCGGGGTGTGGACATTGCCGTGGCGCAGGGTACGCCTATCCGGGCAATCCATGACGGGCGGGTGGTTTCTGCCGGGGACGCTGGCAGCTACGGGTTGTGCGTGGTGATCAAGGACGAAAAGGGCTATCAATCCCGGTACGCCCATTGCTCCAGCCTCTCCGTCAGCGCGGGCCAGGAGGTCAAGCGGGGGGACGTGATTGCCGCCGTGGGCAGTACCGGCAACAGCACCGGGCCGCACCTCCACCTGGAAATCATGCTGAACGGCGAGTACCTGAACCCCTACTATTTCGTGGACACCGGCTATGACGGTTCAACCGCTGGGGCCATTCCCGGCACACCGGGCGGCGTGGAGATACCCGCCTACCCTGGGGAGCCGGTCACGGACGAAACCTACGCCACCATGCTGGAAGAAGCGCAGAAGTACCTCGGTTATCCCTACGTTTGGGGCGGCAGTTCCCCCTCCACCTCTTTTGACTGTTCCGGCTTTGTAAGCTGGGTTATCAATCACAGCGGATGGAACGTGGGACGGCTGGGGGCTCAGGGCCTTTATAACATCTGCACCCCTGTCTCCATGGCGAACGCCCAACCGGGTGATCTCATTTTCTTCTGGCACACCTACGACGCGCCGAACCCCAACGGTGTGACCCATGTGGGCATCTATGTGGGCAACGGGCAAATGATTCACTGTGGAAATCCCATCTCCTACGCCAACATCAACAGCAACTATTGGCAGCAACATTATTATGGAATGGGGCGTTTGCCCTAATTTTTATAACTTTTTTGAAGGAGCGTGATATATGAGAATCGGTTTATGCGATATTGATTCCCATAACTGGCCGAACCTGTGCCTGATGAAGCTCTCCGCCTACCACAAGGCGCGGGGCGATCATGTGGAGTGGTGGAGGCCGGAGGGCCGGTATGACCGGGTTTACAAGAGCCGGGTGTTCACCGATACCTACTCCCAGGACACGATCACCGTCACCAACGCTGGCGAGGTGGTCTGCGGCGGCACAGGCTACGGCCCCGGCCCCAACCTCCCGGACGAGGTGGAGCATACCTATCCCGATTACAGCATTTATCCGCAGTTTTCTGGCATTGCCTACGGCTTTCTCAGCCGGGGCTGTCCGCGAAACTGCGGATTTTGTTTGGTGTCAGACAAGGAGGGACGGCGGAGCATCCAGGTGGCCGACCTCGCTGAGTTTTGGAACGGCCAGAAGGAGGTCAAGCTGCTGGACGCCAACCTTCTGGCCTGTCCCGACCATGAAAAGCTGATTTTGCAGCTTGCGGAGAGCCGCGCCTATGTGGACTTCTCACAGGGGTTGGACATTCGGCTCATCACCCCGGACAACGTGGCCCTGCTGAATCGGGTGAGAACCAAGACGGTGCATTTCGCCTGGGATAACCCTGATATGGACTTAACCCCATACTTCCGCCGTTTTTTGGAGCTGACCGCGATCAAGAATTTCCGCAAACGGAAGGTCTATGTGCTGACCAACTACGGCAGCACCCATGAGCAGGACCTCTACCGGGTGGAAACCCTGCGGCACATGGGCTATGACCCCTATGTGATGGTCTACGACCGCCCCAGCGCCCCGCCCATTACCCGCCAGCTCCAACGCTGGGTGAATAACAAGAGAATTTTCCATACGGTCCCCAGCTTTGCCGACTACATCCCCGGCAGGATGGGAGGTGTTCGCCATGCGTAAGCCGAAGGAGACGAAACTTGATAACCTGAAAGCTGACTTGGTTCGGGCGAAAGAGAAGGCAAGCGAGTGGCAGGCCCGTGTCCGGGACATTGAGCGGCAGATCACAGAGCAGGAAAACCTTGAAATCATCCAGGCGGTGCGCGGCATGATCTCCGCACCGGAGGACCTGCGGGCCGTACTGGATATGATCCGGGCGGTAAATGCGCCGTCCACAACCAATTCTGGAAAGGAGATTTGAGCCTATGACAAAAAGAAAACCCTTGCAGCGCACGGCGGCTCTGCTGCTGTGTGTATTTCTGTGCCTGGGGGCGGCATTTTCCATGATGGGCGCGGCCCATGCCGCCGATGTGGAGCCGTCCGGCATTACCATTGAAATCATGCTGCCCCCCGATTGGGCCAGCACCAGCACCGCCGCCAAGGTCTGCGTCACGGACGGGACGGGCGGCGGCTTCGCTTCGGCAGAGGTCCGCATTGACCGGAGCGGCAGTTGGAGAAACATCACCGCCAGCCTGGAACAGCGGGACAGCCGCTACTATGGCACGGTGGACATTACCGCCAACTGCACCATCTATGTCCGCGTCACCGGCCACGATGGGGAGGTCTACGAAAACTCCCGCTACATGGAGTGCTTTGACACCACCCCGCCCACCCTGCGGGCCAGTGTCAGCGGGGATGTGCTGCGGGTGGAGGCTGCGGATGATCTCTCCGGCGTGGCGCATATCACCGTAAATGGAACGTGCTATCCCAACCTGACCGGCAATGCGGTGGATGTGCCCCTGAAAGACCTGGGGACTTCTGAGCAGATCACTGTCCAGGCGGCGGACAAGGCTGGGAACTATTCGCGGACATATCAGGTGAAGAACCCCAACTACAACGCCCTGGCCACCAGCCAGCCCAACCAGGACCAGAAGCCCACGGTTACACCTCCGGCAGCTACTACGCCGGTGAAGCCCCCGGCCACCAATACCACCACGCCGTCCAAGACGGACCCCTCCACGACTACGCCGCCCTCTGGTTCGGCCAGCGTGACCACGGGCACGGAGCAGACGGCCAAGCCCCTGACCCCGGACGGCCAGGGCACGGTGGTGGACAATGTGACCGACCAGGACAGCAAGGAGTTTTTCACCTTCACTACCCCCAATGAGAACACCTTTTATCTGGTGATCGACAAGCAGCGGGAGAGTGAGAACGTCTACTTCCTCAACGCCGTCACGGAATCCGACCTTCTGGCTCTGGCGGAGAAGGACAAGGAACCGGAGGACAGCAACGTGTCCGCTGTTCCTGACCCTGAGCCGGTCTGCGTCTGCAAGGACAAGTGCGCCCCAGGCGAGGTCAACACCGATTGCCCCGTCTGCGTCCTCTCGCTGAAAGACTGCACCGGCAAGGTCCCCGCCGTTGACCCGGATACCGACCAGGAGCCGAAAAAACCGGAGAAAGGCGGCAGCAGTACCATGATTTTAGTGGTAATCGCCGCCCTGGCCGTTGGCGGCGCGGGGTACTACCTGAAAATCTGGAAGCCCAAGCACGACCTGGACGACGCGGAGGACTTTGACGAGCTGACAGGCGGGGACGAGGAAACCGTCAACGAGGACGATCTGGACCCCACCCCCCGGCGTGTCCCCCGTGACGAACCGGAGGAACCGGACTACCCGGAGGGCTACGGCTACGAGGAACCGGAGGACGATGAATGACCCGTTTCACCGACAGCCCCTATGAGAAAATGATGCAGCAGGTTCCCACGGAGCGGCGGGAGGTCCACGGACCTCCCGCCCTTCCGCCCACTCACCCCTGCCACGGCTGTCCCTACCGCCGGGACGCGCCCTGTCTGGGGATTTGCTACCGAAAACTGATGAAAAGGAGTGATTCACACGCAGTTAGTGATTGCTGAGAAACCAAGTGTGGCAATGTCTCTGTCAAAGGTGCTGGGGGCCAGGAGCCGGAAAGACGGCTATGTGGAGGGTAACGGCTGGCTGGTAAGCTGGTGTGTGGGGCATCTGGTGGAACTGGCCCCGGCTGACGCCTACGACCCCCGCTACTCCAAGTGGGCCTATGACGATCTCCCCATCATCCCCCAGCCGTGGCAGTTCCAAGTGCTGCCGGATACCAGGAAGCAGTTCAACATCCTGCGCCAGCTTATGAGCCGGGATGATGTGGACACGGTGATCTGTGCCACCGACGCGGGGCGGGAGGGAGAACTGATTTTCCGGCTGACCTATGACCTCTGCCAATGCACAAAACCTGTCAAGCGGCTGTGGATTTCCTCTATGGAGGAATCCGCTATCCGCAAGGGCTTTGACAATCTGGTGGACGGTCAGAAGTACAACAACCTCTACGCCGCCGCCCTCTGCCGCGCCAAGGCGGATTGGCTCATCGGTATCAACGGCACTCGCCTTTTTACTACATTATATAAAGGTAAGACGCTGAACGTGGGCCGGGTGCTGACCCCCACACTCACGCTGCTAGCGGAACGGGAAGCGGCGATTGAGCATTTCAAGAAGGAAAAATTTTACACCGTGGAGCTGGACGCACAGGGCATCCGGGCCTCCAGCGGCAAATTCAATTCCAAGACGGACGCGGAAAAGCTGCGCTCCGCCTGCCTGGGCAAGACCGCCGTGGTCCAGTCCGTCACCAGGAAGGACAAGACTGAGCGGCCACCGAAGCTCTACGACCTGACCACCCTTCAGCGGGAGGCCAACCGCCTTTTTGACTACACCGCCCAGCAGACCCTTGACTACCTCCAATCCCTCTACGAAAAGCGGCTGGCAACCTATCCCCGGACGGACAGCCGCTATCTGACCGAGGATATGGCGGAGGGCCTGCCCGCTCTCTGCGCCACCGTGGCCGGTGCGCTGTCTTTCATGGCGGGCCAGCCCCTCCCGGTACACGCTGCCCAGGTAGTAGACAGCAGCAAAGTGACCGACCACCACGCCGTCATTCCCACGGCGGAGATCGCCGGTGCTGACCTTGCCGCCCTGCCCACCGGGGAGCGGAACATCCTCTACATGATTGCCGTCCGGCTGCTGTGCGCCGTGGGCGAACCCCATACCTATGCGGAGACTGCCGTCACGTTGGACTGTGGCGGCGCTTCTTTTATGACCAAGGGCCGCACAGTGGCGGCGGCGGGCTGGAAGGGGACCGAAAAGGCGTTTCTTTCCACGTTGAAGAAGAAAGCCGAGGAACCGGCCCCGGCGCTCCCGGAACTGGCGGAGGGTCAGCGGTTGGAGGGTGCGGACGCTCTGTTGAAGCAGGGCACTACATCTCCCCCGGCACGATTCACCGAGGACACTCTGCTCTCCGCCATGGAACACGCCAGCGCAGAGGACTTTGCTGCCTTGGAATCCGTGGAACGGACCGGCCTGGGTACACCCGCCACCCGTGCGGCTATCATTGAAAAGCTGGTGAAATCCGGCTTTGTGGAGCGGAAGAAAAAGCAGCTTCTTCCCACGGAGAAGGGACTGGCGCTGTCCTGGGCCATGCCCGACCAGCTCAAATCCGCTAAACTGACAGCGGAGTGGGAGGACCGGCTGGGTGCTGTGGAGCGGGGCGAGCTGTCCCCGGAGGAATTCATGGCCAGGATCACCGCCATGCTCACCAATCTGGTCCGGTCCTACCGGAACGTGAAGCTGGAATCCACCGCCCTCTCCGATTCTGGGCGGGCAAGGATCGGCAAATGCCCCCGTTGCGGCAAAAACGTGGTGGAGGGTAAAAAGAGCTTCTACTGCGAGGGCTACCACGATACCCCCTCCTGCGGCTTTGCTCTGTGGAAGAATGACCGCTTCTTTACCAGTAAGCGCAAGGAGCTGACTAAGAAAATCGCCGCTTCTCTCTTGAAAACCGGGCGCGCGGCTGTCACCGGCCTGTTTTCCGAGAAGAAGGGCGTTTTCTATGACGCCACGGTGGTCCTGGATGATGATGGCGGCAAATTTGTCCGCTTCAAGCTGGAATTTGACAACAAATCTACGAGAAAGGAAGGGAAATGAATATGAATCATAACAACAATATTTTTGACCGCCGTTTGAGAGGGCTGCTGTCTGCCAGCGGTGTGGAGCGCGGGGAGCTGGCCCGTCACCTGGACGTGTCCGTCCCCACGGTGAACCGTTGGCTGAACGGCATCAGTACCCCCAACGCCTACCAGCTCCGGGAGATCGCCCACTACTTCGGTATGCCCTACGACTGGTTTCTGGAGGCCAAGGGCGGCATCCCCAATGCGGATGATCTGGCGGTGAAGCTGGGACTGTCCCCGGAGACGGTGGAGGCCCTGCTGGAGCTGGCTGGCTCCGAGAGTGAGGAAGTGCTGACGGCGGTGGACGATGCCGTCTGCGCCGTGATCTCCACCATCAACGCCGTGTACGGCGATCTGCTGGCGATTGCCGAGAACAGCGGGGGTTGAGCCTATGCGTGATGTAGAACAGGTTATTGCGGGGCTGAAAAGTGAGGCGATCCGCGAGATTACCAAGGAAAACGCCCGCCCCGAAGCTCAGTTGGCATGGTATTGGACCTATATTGGTTCACTGGATATGGCCCAGCAGTTAGGGCTTATCAATGACGCGCGCCGTCAGGCGCTTTACAGGGAGGTGGAGCAATTCAAGCCCGCATATGAAGTAAAGGTCCCCCAGGAGGTGAAGCCGAACCATTTGGCGGCGGCTGAAATGAGCGTGGAGGGCAACTACAACCAGATTGACGGCATCATCAACAATGAAGCCCCCAAGCCGCCCTCTGTCCTGGACAATCTGCGCCAATGCCAGGAGGAAGCCGGGAAGTCCCAAGGTGGGACCGCTCCCCCCAGCCGGGACCCGGAGAGGTAACGCCATGCGGCTGACCAACATCGAGAAGGAGACAGTTATCAATTTCAACGAGGCGGAGCGCACAGCCAGTATCTACACCCACAACGAGGCTTTGAAACATCAGCTTTTGGAGCTGTGCCAGTCCCACCCGGAGCAGGTGCGCCAGGCTGCCGCTAACGCCTGGGGCGGGCTGACGTTTGAGCTGCCGAAGAAGTGGCTGAAGGTATCGCCGCCCCGCGTCCTCTCTCCGGCGCAGAGGGCTGTGCTGGACAGGATGAACCAGAACAAGCAGCCCCCCTGATTCCTAACAATCATTGACAGGGCCGCGCTTGGCAGGTTATAATTGTTTCGTAGGAAGTAACCGCATCGTATCGAAGGGAGGAACCACTATGAAGCGAATTTTTGACAGCGCGGACGAATTTATCAGGCAGAGCGACTGGAAGGATTTAGCTATTGTCAAGTTTTGTCTGTTTTCCATCGGTCTGCTGGTGGGTCTGCAAATAACGGAGAAGTGCAAAAAGGGTGTGCGGATTGCCGCTTCGGTGGTGTTTACCCTCACATATATTTCCCTGATGGTCAAGTATTTGGGGATTCTCATAGCAAAAGGCGAAAAAGCCTAATCATATGATTTATAAGGCCCGGAGGGGAACAGTCTGACCGCTGTTCCCCTCCGGGCTTTTCTATTCTGAAATAAGGAGGTTTTCATGGCAAGCAAACTACAATTTATATCCGAGCTGGCAAGCCACACCGCCCAAACCGTCACGCGGGATGTGGACGGCTGGAAGCAATATTTAACTACCGCCAGCCGCCTCTATAAATACCGCTTTGATGAACAGCTTTTGATCTACGCCCAGCGCCCGGACGCCACCGCCTGCGCCAGTATGGAGCTGTGGAACGATACCATGCGGCGGTGGGTGAAGCCCCGTTCCAAGGGGATCGCCCTCATTCGGACTGATGCGGGTGGACGGCCTCGCTTGGAATATGTCTTTGACGTAGCTGACACCCGCCCCGTCCGTGGGGCGCGTGAGCCGTATCTGTGGGAGATGACGGCGGAGAAATCCGGCGCTGTTGCGGCGGCATTGGAGCGGCAGTACGGCCCCAGCGAGGAAACGGACATCGGCTGGCAGATCATGGAACAGGTCAGCCGCGCCGTAGGCGGGGCCTATCGGGACTATCTGGAGGACCTGCGCTATGACACGCGGGACAGCTTCTTGGAGGAATTGGACGACCTCAATCTGGAGGTACGCTATAAAA
Source organism: Oscillospiraceae bacterium (assembly GCA_014237695.1). Classification (GTDB taxonomy): domain Bacteria; phylum Bacillota; class Clostridia; order Oscillospirales; family Oscillospiraceae; genus Pelethomonas. The sequence continues at coordinate 10,064 of JAAZZJ010000011.1, forward strand.
ACCTCCTGACCGCCAGCGTCCAGTTTACCATCCTGACCCGCTGCGGCCTGGACCCCAGCGAGTATTTGGAGGACGAGGACCTTGCGGGCATTACCGAGTTCTCCACCCCCGCTGTCCTGCACCACCTGGGCCGCGCCGCCAGCAAGGTTTCCATGGACCTTCTCAACGAAATTGGCCGCGCCGTCAAAACCTATGACCGGGAACAGGCGAAAAATAAAGAAAAAAATATTGAAAAACCTCTTGCAAAATCGCCCGTGATGGACTATACTAAGGTCAAGGAAGAATTTAACACTGTAAAGCGTGAAAGTGAAGAAAGGAGCGTCAATCATGACGAAGGAGCTGACCTACAAACAGGCGGGCGATTATCTGATTCCCGACCTGACACTGGACGGAGCGGAGGAATTGGAGGAAATGCCCCTGGGCAAGTACGGAATGCTGCGGGAGACGTTTCTGGAAGAACGGCACCCAGGGACGTACACCTCCATGCTGCTGACGGGGCGGCTGTACCCCCACCTGCGGGAGATCGACCGGCAGGCGCGGGAGCAGGTGGACCGGATGGTGGCCGAGTTGAAGAAGCAGAACGGAGTGGACGAAGCGATGAAGGCCCGCGATCAGATGGGCTGGGTCCAGGCGGTGAACAGCTTCACGGCCCAGGCGGAGGAAGTGGTTCTGACGGAGATCGTCTACAAGTAAATCCAGAGGGTGAACCGGCGGCGGGCGAACAGCCCGCCGCTTCTGCGTCTGCGGAGGAACCGCCTGTCCCTGGGTCGCCGGACCTCTCCCTGTTCTCCCTGTTCCCCACGGTGGAAGAACAGATTGAGAATATCGCCCAGGCCCAGGCGGAGGATCGCCAGACGGCCCAGCAGCAGACATCCCTCCCTGCCGGTCTTGTGCCGCCTGCGGTCATTGGCCGCGCCCTCACCAGCGGCGGCAATGGGCGGCACAGCATCGAGCATATTGTGGCCTTCTTCCAGAAGGGTCCCACCGGTTCCGCTGCCGCCTCGTTTATGGCAAAAGAGTTTGGCGAGGGCGGCAAGGGCGTTACCATTGACGGACAGGAATATTCTCTGTGGTTTAACAGCGAGGGCTTCCGCATCGCGCCGGGACGGTCCGCATTTGGCCCTGGCAGCACGCTTATATCCTGGGTGAACGCCGCCGCTATGACCTCCAACCTCCTGCGGGATGGAACATTTGCTACGCAGGATAAAGTTGACGCCGCTCCTGATAACGAAGTGCGGGAGCTGGCGGAAAAGCTGTGGTATCTGCGGCAGGATTTCAGCGACAGAGCAAAGGAATTTCACCTTCTGTCCACGATTTCTAGTCATTTTATGCAAAAAGGCTTCCCGGAAGATACAAAGGAGATTGCCCGCCTGCTGAGAATTCCAGCCTACTGGAGCGACATTAAACGCCAAATGGACGTATTTGTGGACGTATATGAATCCGAGCCAGACCTTTTGCGATTCAGGCAGATACATGACCCGCAAAAATTGGCAAATGACCTCCACCTTCTGTTTACGTTCAGAGAACAATTCCAAGGAGCAGAGGGCTTTACTCCGGCAAAGGCCAGCTTCATCACGGAGGACGAGATCACCCGCCTGCTGACCGGAGGCCCCAGCATTGCCGAGAGCAAGCTGCAAATATACTCCTATTTTGTCCAGGGCCACAACGCCAAAGAGTGCGCTGATTTTCTGAAAAGCAGCTATGGCGAAGGTGGACGCTGCTATACCGGCTATGACGAGAACTATGGCACCAAGGGAATCCGTTTCACCCGTTCGGATGAGGAATCCGGCTATAAGGGCTATGATACGGTCACGCTGAACTGGAACCAGGTGCAGAAGCGTGTCCGAGCCTTGATTGACAGCGGGCAGTACCTCAACGATCAGGAAAAGGCGTATCTTCCGGCCTATGAGAAAGTAACCCTTGCCCGGCGGATTTATCATTTTTACAGCATGGACCCCAACCGGACCAATCCCCCCGGCAATGATATGGACGCCGCCGTGAAGAAAATCCGGGCCATTCTGGAATCTGATGATTCCAAGAAACACTCTAAACTGTACGGCGAAATGTTCACCATTATGGCTGCTGTTTCCCCGGACAGCCCGGAGTACCGGCGGATGATCCCCGTCCTGCGGGATATGGAGACATTTACGCGGGGTGAATATTCTCTGTATGAACCTCTGCCGGAAGTTGTTTTGCAAACGGAGCGTCAGGCGAAACAGGCGGCAAAGGAGGCCCAGCGCGCGGCCCCCACGCCCCAACGCACACCTTCCGAAGCCCCGCCCGCTTCCAGCGACCGGCTGGCGGCTGCGGCCCGCGCCCTGGCAAATAAGAAACGGCCAACGGCCCAGGAGGACCAGAGCGGCCAATTCAGCCTGTTCTCCCCGGCAGCGTCCGCTCCGCTGGAACCGGAACCCTCTGCCCCTCCCCAGGCGGCAGAGCATGAGGAAACCTCCCGCTCTCCGTGGTGGGACGGCTACAAGGAGATCAAAGAGGCAAATCCCCACAATATCGTGCTGTTTCAAGTGGGCGATTTCTTTGAGATGTTCGGTGAGGATGCCAAAACCGCCTCTGCCCTGCTGGACCTCAGCCTGACTACCCGGCCCATAGCTGGCGTTGGGCGTGTGGAGATGTGCGGCGTTCCCGTCCACGCGGTAGAGCAGTACGTTGAAAAGCTGCGGGAATTTCATTCTGTGACCCTTGCGCCCGTTGAGGCGCAGACCGGGGAGCGCCAGCCCAGCACCTTGCTTTCCCGGCAGGAACAGGCCATTCAGGACAGCGGCGAACAGGGATGGCAAACTACTGTCACCGAGCGCAACTATCAGGCCACGGTAACTGCGGAGGAAGCGCCGCTTCTGGCAAGGCTCATGCAGACCAATGAAATCAGTGCCGCGCAGTTTAACCATGAGAACGGCGAAGTTACATTCAGCTTCCCAGCGGCGGACCGGGACGCGGTTGAAAATCTGATCGCCAAATTGAGGGCGGAACTGGCGAAAGCGGTGGCGGCATCGTATCCCTCTGAAAAATCCCAAAAGCCCGGACGGACCAAGGTGGAGCTGAATTACCGCAATTTTGTGAAGCTGTTCCCGGAAATCGCCAGCGGTGAGTACCGCTATCTGCGCATGGAGGCAGGCGAGGACGGCGGGGCTATGATGCCCCTCCACCTGGAATGGATTGACACGGACGTGATCGCCGTCAGCCATACCTATACGCAGAATGGCGATCTCATGCGCGACCCGGAAATGACCTTCCGGGTGGACCGGGAGAAGGGGACCCTGGAACCGCTGACCTTCCGGCAGGACGGCTCTATTCAGATTTATCAGGAGGTCTACCCGGAACCCGGCAAGTGGATTCCCAAGCTGCACCGGGATTTGAACACCTTTGCCCAACAGTGGTTGAAAAACATCAGTCAGCAGGGCTACCACAAGCGGGAGGCCGTTGTGGTCCGGGGCGGCGAGGACGTGCGCCTGACCTTTGACCAGGACGGCAAGGCGGTGGAAAATGGCGGTTTAGGCGATAATCCTACCATCAGGCAGATTTATGAGCATTATGCGCCTATGGTCAAGAATCTGGTGCTGGCGGATACAGCATATCGAAACGCTTGCGCCAATTCTGACCAGGACCTTGCCCGTCTGGAGGGCAACGAGGCCATCAAGCGGGCGGTGCTGTCTATCAATGAGACGCCGCTGTTAAAGCAGTATTATGATAATACCGCTTTCCACAACCAACTGCACCAAGAAATCATCGGTGAAACTTACCCCGCGCTATCCCAGCCGGAGCAGGCTGCAAAAGCGCCCGTTTCAATGGATTCCCCGGAGCGGTTTGAAGTTTCCCGGCTGTGGGGGGACGGTCCTTTTGTCATTTATGACAATGCGCTGGAACGCTTCTACAAGGAAGGAAACCATATACTGCAATTCGTGGAGCAGGGCAGCGCAGAGAATTATCTGGCGAATATTCACCGCACCTCCGGCCAGACAGTCCCCACGGAACCTTCGGCAGATTGGGTGGTCACTCCGGTCACGCTCTATGAGAAAGCATTGACCATTCTGGACCGGACAGTTTGGAATAGTAGCCATTTTAACTTCTTATACGACCGTGATCTGGATTACGATGAAGCGGCGGACGCCCTGAACGCTGAAATGCCCGATCTTATAGAGGCGGCGAGGGGCTATCCCGACATTCTCGCCGCGTTCCACTCTCTCCCCATGTTCCGGGAGTGGCTAGTAGAGGACCTCATGGAGCGCAGCTATCAGGATGTGATTATGGACCCGCGCCTTGCGCCGGAACGGTATGCCGATTCTCCTGATTGCCCGGAGTGGGCGCGGAAGGTTCCCGCCGTGGACCATTCGGAACCAGAACAGGGGGAGGCCGGTACAGAGATACCCCCAACACCGGAGACTGTGCCGGACCCCACCGGGGCGGGTATGCTGGAGCAGGTGGAAAGGGCCGACGCCGCCCCCGCTGAACCTGATCTTACCCCCAATGTTGACGAATATCTGGACCTGAAAGCTCGATACCCGGACAAGCTCGTCGGCGTTCAGGTGGGGGACTATATGCTGTTCTACGGGAAGGACGCCGAAGCAGCGGCCCCCGCCATGGGGAAGGACCTGCTGACGCGGGATATTCCCGGCTTGGGCAGCACCTTTGTCACCGGAACCTCCCTGGGCTGGCAGTCCGCATTGACGGACCTGCTGGAACATGGTCATAGTGTGGTTCTGGCCCAGCCCGACCCAGAACGCGGCCCGGACGCGCCCTATGAGATCATCAAGGAGCGGAGCGCGGCGGAGTTCATCCCCCTGGGCATGGAACTGACCATGGACGGGCGGCGCATGAAGATCGACAGCGTGGACTTCCAGGCGGGGACCGTCAGCCTGCTGGACTTGGATATGAAGGGCTGGTTTCCTATTTTCCGCTCAGAGCCGATTCCCTTTGTCCGTGAATTTATAGAGGAAGCCCAGCGCAGAGAGGAATACACCATTGCGGAGGTGGCGGCACACCGTCAACGGCTGGAGGCCGCTGATGAAATCCCCGTGGGCACGGAGCTGACGGTGGACGGACAGCGTGTCAAAATCCACAGCGTAGATGTGGAACATGATATTGTCCGCTTGAAAATTCTGGATACGGCCTATTCCTATCTCCAGCGGTCCATCCAAGCCGTGCGGGACCTTGTTGCCAAAGCACGCGCCGCCGTTTTGGGCGCGGATGATTCCGTACCTCCCCCGCCTCCCCCCGAACCGGAGCCGGAACAGGTGGAGATTGACGGTGGGCAGGTGGTTCCGCCCCCTCCGCCAGCTTCCCGCCAGCCGCGCCGGGAACGCCATAACTTCCAGATCACCGATGATAACCTGGGTGTTGGCGGCGAAAAAACGAAATATCAGTACAATGTGGCGGCTATCCGTACCTTGAAGCAGATCGAGGCGGAGAGCCGCCTTGCCACGCCGGAAGAACAGGAGATTCTCTCCCGCTATGTTGGCTGGGGCGGCATTGCCGGGGCGTTTGACCAGAATGACCCCAAGCGGGCGAAAGAATACGCCGAGCTGAAGGAACTGCTGACCCCGGAGGAATACAAATCCGCCTGTGCCACGGTCCTCAACGCCCACTATACCAGCCCCACGGTCATCAAGGCCATGTATCAGGCGGTGGAGAATATGAATTTCCAGCCGGGGACCGTGCTGGAACCGTCCATGGGCATCGGCAACTTTTTCGGCCTCCTGCCGGATTCTCTGGCGTCGGCGAAGCTGTACGGCGTAGAGCTGGACGATCTGACCGGGCGCATTGCCCGACAGCTTTATCAGAACGCCGATATTACCCTTGCCGGTTTTGAACAGACAGACCGGAAGGACTTCTATGATCTGGCGGTGGGCAACGTGCCTTTCGGCCAATACCCCGTCAATGACCCCGCCTATAACAAGCTGGGCTTCAACATTCACAACTATTTCTTTGCCAAGGCGCTGGACCAGGTACGTCCGGGCGGCATCGTGGCCTTTGTCACCAGCCGCTACACCATGGACGCAAAGGATTCCACCGTGCGGAAGTATCTGGCGGAGCGGGCTGACCTGCTGGGCGCGATCCGTCTGCCCAACAACGCTTTCAAGGCCAACGCCGGGACCGAAGTGGTGTCCGATATTATTTTCCTGCAAAAGCGGGACCGCCCCGCCATTGAGCAGCCGGGATGGGTGCAGGTGGGTGAAAATGAAGATGGATTCAAGATCAACAGCTATTTTCTGGAACACCCGGATATGGTGCTGGGCACGGCCACCTCGGAGAATACGCAGTACGGCAGGCAGGATTACACCGTTGCGCCCATTGCCGGGGCGGACCTCTCCCGGCAGCTTGCCGGGGCCATTCAGAACCTTGCCCCGCCTGACCGGGAACTGCTGGAGATCGAGCCGGAGCAGGAGGACGGCAAAGAGGTTGAATCTATCCCTGCCGACCCTTCTGTACGCAATTTCAGCTACGCACTGTTCAATGGCAAGCTGTATTTCCGCGAAAATTCCCGCATGAAGCCCGTGGACTTGGGCAAGACCCCCACGGAACGGGCCATGGGCATGATCGCCATTCGGGACTGTGCCCGGAAGCTCATTGATTTGCAGTTAGGAAACGCCGGGGACGATGAAATCAAGGCGGAGCAGGCCAAGCTCAACCGCCTTTATGACGCTTTCACGAAAAAACACGGCCTGTTGAGCAGCCTGGGCAACAGGAGGGCCTTTGAACAGGATTCCTCCTACCCGCTTCTGTGTTCCCTGGAAGTGCTGGACGATGAAGGAAATTTGGAGCGCAAGGCGGATATGTTCACCAAGCGCACCATCCAGAACCGGCAGGCCGTCACCAGCGTGGACACGGCGGTGGAGGCCCTGGCGGTGTCCATTGGCGAGAAGGCCCGCGTGGACCTGGAGTATATGGCAGGTCTGATGGGTGGACCCGATAAGATTCCGCAGATCGTGGAGGATTTGAAGGGCATCATTTTCAAGGACCCCGACACCGGCCCCTTCGACTTGGCAGAGGGCGGCGAAAATTGGGCAAGGGGCTGGCAGACGGCGGATGAATACCTCTCCGGCAATGTCCGGGTGAAGCTGGCCCAGGCCCGCGCCGCCGCCGAACAGTATCCGGAGTTCGCCGTCAACGCGGAGAAGCTGGAACAGATACAACCCAAGGACCTGACCGCTTCGGAGATCAGTGTCCGGGTGGGCGCGTCCTGGGTTGCCCCGGAGTATTACCAACAGTTTATGTTTGAGCTGCTGCAAACGCCGGAGCGCCTGCGGGAGAAGAAAATCCGTCTTGATTACTCCGATACGTCCGGTGAATGGCGGGTGCAGGGTAAGAGCGAGGACAGCGCGGATAACGTCCGCGCATATACCACCTACGGCACCAAGCGCATCAACGCCTATGAAATCTTCGAGGCCGCGCTGAACCAGCGGGATGTGCGGATATTTGATAAAAAATGGGAGGACGGAAAGGAGGTCCGCGTCCTCAACGAGAAGCAGACCGCGATTGCCCAGCAGAAGCAGGAGGCAATCTGTGAAGCGTTTAAGGAGTGGATTTTCAAAGACCCGGAGCGCCGGGAGGCTCTGTGCAGGAAGTACAATTCCATATTCAACGCCATCCGGCCCCGCGAGTATGACGGTTCCCATATCCGCTTTGCGGGCATGAACCCGGAAATCTCCCTGCGGCCCCACCAGCAAAACGCCGTGGCCCATATCCTCTATGGCAAGAATACGCTGCTGGCTCACTGTGTCGGCGCGGGCAAGACTTTTGAAATGGTTGCCGCCGCTATGGAGAGCAAGCGCCTGGGCCTGTGCCAGAAATCCCTGTTCGTCGTCCCCAACCACCTGACGGAACAGTGGGGCGGCGATTTTTTACGTCTTTATCCAGGAGCGAAGGTTCTGGTAGCTACCAAGAAGGACTTTGAACCCGCCCGCCGCAAGAAGTTCTGCGCCCGTATCGCCACCGGAGACTATGACGCAGTTATCATCGGACACAGTCAGTTTGAAAAGATTCCCCTCTCCCCGGAACGGCAGAAAGCCGTGATTGAGGACCAGATTGACGAAATTGTTACTGCCATCCGTGAAGCAAAGGAGGAGGATGGAGACAACTTTACCGTCAAGCAGATGGAGAAAACCAAGAAAAAACTGGAGGCCAAGCTGGAAAAGCTGGCGGCAAAAGAGAAAAAGGACAGTGTGGTCACGTTTGAGGAATTAGGCGTTGACCGGCTGTTTGTAGACGAGGCGCACAGCTTTAAGAACCTCTTTTTACACACAAAAATGAGCCGTGTGGCGGGCATCGCTCAGACGGACGCGCAGAAATCCAGCGATATGTACGGCAAATGCCGTTACATGGACGAGATCACCGGCGGGCGTGGTATTACTTTCGCCACGGGGACCCCGATCTCCAACAGTATGGTAGAGTTGTATACCATGATGCGCTACCTCCAATTTGACACGCTGGAACGGAACGGCCACCGTCACTTTGATTCCTGGGCGGCGGACTTTGGTGAGAAGGTGACGGCTATGGAGCTGAAACCGGAGGGAACCGGATTCCGGTCCAAGACCCGGTTCGCCAAATTCTACAATCTCCCGGAGCTTATCAGCATTTGGAAGGAGGCTGCTGATATTCAGACGGCGGATATGTTGAAACTGCCAACCCCGGAGGCTGTCCCCATCACTGTCACCACCGAACCCAGCAAGTTTCAGCAGGAGATGGTGGCGGAGCTGGCTGACCGGGCGGACGCTGTGCGTAACAGGCTGGTGGACCCGTCCGTGGACAATATGCTGCGGATCACGTCTGACGGGCGCAAGCTGGCTCTGGATCAGCGTTTACAGAACCCCCTCTTGCCGGATGACCCAGACAGCAAGGTCAACGCCTGCGTCAAGAATGTTCTCACCGAGTGGCGGAACAGCATGGACATTCGGGGGACCCAATTAGTGTTCTGCGACCTGTCCACGCCCAAGGGGGACGGCAAATTTAACGTCTATGACGATATAAAAGCGAAGCTGATCGCCCAGGGCATCCCCCAGGAGGAAATCGCCTTTATCCACGATGCCAACACCGAAGCGCAAAAGGCGGAGCTGTTCGCCAAGGTGCGCCGGGGGCAGGTGCGCGTCCTCATCGGCAGTACGCAGAAGATGGGCGCTGGCACTAACGTCCAGGACCGGATCGTGGCCTCCCATGACCTTGACTGCCCATGGCGTCCGGCTGATTTGGAGCAGAGGGCGGGCCGTTCTCTGCGCCAGGGCAACATGAATAAGACGGTTAAAATGTTCAAGTACGTTACCAAAGGAACCTTTGACGCATACAACTGGGGTCTGGTGGAAAGTAAGCAGAAATTTATCGGGCAGGTCATGACCGGGAAATCCCCTGCCCGGTCCATTGAGGACGTGGACGCTACCGCCCTCTCCTACGCCGAGGTCAAGGCCCTGGCTACCGGGGATGACCGTATCCGGGAGAAAATGGAGCTGGATGTGCAGGTGGCAAAGCTGAAAATGCTCAAAGCCAACCATACATCCCAGCAGTATGAAATGCAGGATAAGGCGCTGAAATATTATCCGAATAAAATTGCGGAGACAAAGCTGTTTATTGAGGCGCTGGGGAAAGATTT
>JAAZZJ010000120.1 GCA_014237695.1 Oscillospiraceae bacterium
TCCAGGAGCATCTGGTGGCTGACACCGAGGAGGAGCCCCTTGATCCCGACGCGGTGATTACCGTAGCGCTCATGCGGGATGTGCTGGTCAACTATGCGGAGCTTTACCTGGGTCTGGATGATTTTGTTGTCACCTTGAGGGGGAGGACGGCGAGATGGTCATGGATCTTGGCGTGCGGCTGGCTGCTTTCTACGCGGAGCTGGAAACCGCGCAAGCAGACAAAGCGGCCTAATCTTCCGCAAATCCAATTGCAGCGACCCCGGAGGCATCTGCCTCCGGGGCCGCTGCTGTCTCAGCCGCAGGCGTTTTCCTCCGGAGTGGAGGAGCTGCGGTTTTGTTCCCGGTAGCGCTTGGGCGTTTCGCCGGTGTGGCGCTTGAACGCCCGGATAAAATGGCTCTGGGAGCTGAAATTGAGCGTGGAGCTGATCTCAGCGCTGGAATAATCCGTGTACCGCAGCATATTCTGGGCGGCTTCCATTTTCTTGGCCATGATGTACTCGGAAATAGGCTGGCCCATCTCACTTTTGAACAGAGCGGACAGATAGCTGGGACTCAGGCCTGTCAGGTCTGCCAGCTCCCGCACTGGTATGGGTTCGTGGAGATGATTGTAGATATAGTCCAGGCAGAGGGAGACGTGCCGGGAAACCACCCGCTTTTTTGCTACAGACTGGACTTCCCGCAGGTAAAAGGCAAAGGCGTCGTCCCCCAGGCACTTGATCTCGGCGGGATCATCCATCAGGTCCATTTTTTGAATATACAAATCGCTGATGTCATAGGCGCGCTTTTCGTCCACGCCTCCCTCGATAGCGGCGCGGCAGGAAGAGGCGATGTTGGTAACCGTCAGGTATTTGAGATTGCGGAGAGGGTCCAGGGAGACCCTGCCCGGCTGGTTTTCCCGGCTGGCCTTCCGGCGGGCGTCCAGGGCCCTGGGGTCTCCGGCCCGGAGCAGCTCAAACTGGGTCCGCTCCTCCCGGTAGGTGTGGTGGCGGATGTTTTCCTCCCGGGTAATATATTCCTGGTAGCGCAGAGCCTTTTCGTTGACGTAGTGACCCATGAAAAAACCTCCCTGATTCTGCAAGTAGCCACATTATTGTACTATAAATCGAAGCTGGATGCAATATCTTTCCCGGGCTCCATGGTAGAATAGCACCATCAGCCGGGGAAAGAAAAAGGAATCTTTCGAGACGGTTTGAATGGATAAACTGTATATTCTTAGAAAAATTGCAATAAGGAGGACTTCATTATGAATCTTCGCAACGTAAACGCCGCCGGAAAGCCCGAGACCATCCGCACCACATTGGAGAAGCTGCGGGAAGCCTCCGCGCGCTGCTGCCGCATTTGCCGGAACCGCCATCGTGACGACGCGTTCCTCAGCCATATCCAGTGTTTTGCCAACAGCAATGTCTGCTATGCCAGTGTCAACGGTATTTCCATGCCGGTGCCCCTGGGCTGAGGGACATAAAACGGGCCGGACCGGCGTCTCCGAAGAAGGAGTGCCGGTCCGGCTGTGTTTATTGGGGAAGGTCCTGCGCCAGCATGTATTTTTTCAGAGGGACGTACAGCAGGGCGGCGATCGCCAGGGCCAGGATGGTATTGGGCAGCATATAGGAGCCGTTATACACCAGAGAGTAGAAGCCGGGGTTGGAAAAGGTGGTGCCCATCAGCTCGGTGGGCTCCAGGATCTTGTAGATGGTCACGCCGCTGATATAGTGGACCACGAAGCGGCAGAAGCAGCCCGCCACGGTGCCAGCGAAAACGCCCCATTTCCTTCCCTTGAACAGCCCCGCCAGTCCCAGGGGCGTGAAGGCCACCAGATAGTCCAGCAGCATGGACTGCCAGCTCCAGGCGTAAGCCCCGTCAAAAATGAGCTGGAGCAGTCCGAAGGTGAAGCCCGCCAGCAGTCCGGGCTTGAGGCCCCAGCGGACGGCGAAAAAGATCATGGGGAACATGGCGGGCGTCAGGGACCCGCCGTTGGGCAGCTCCGGCAGCTTGATGTAGCTGAGGATCTGGGCGCAGGCCACCATCATGGCCGCCTCTGTCAGGCAGCGGATGGTGATGATGGTATTGGCCGCACTTTCATAACGTTTCTCGTTGGCGTTTCTTTCTTCGGACATGAAAACTTCCTCCTTTTAACGGCGGGAAGTGCCTGCGGAGGGGCATAAAAAATTTGCCGTACATCCGCAAGGCGCGGATATACGACAATACGTCCTATGTAATCGCATTCCTACGCCGGCATTACCCGGATCAGGTTCGAGGGACCGGACGGCATTGCGTCTCATCTCAGCCGGCGTGCGCCAGCGCCCCTTGGATTGTGAACTTATTTTAGCAGATTTTTTGCAGGTTGTCAAGCGGCTGTACAGCAGGGGAGTGTCCAAATACGCAGTTAAAGGAAGTCAAAAAGGGAAAAGGGGACAGAAGAGCCTGGATGTCTGGAACGATAGCGGTGCTTTTGAACCCCGAAGCGGTTATAGGCCCGTACAAAAACAGCTAAGACATCTTGAAGATTTTCCAGCTTTCGCGGAAAACACCTGCTGCGGCGTGCCAGAGTAGGGATATAATGGCGCAGATCAGCGGCGTGGTAGCGCTAGACGGAATACATGCACGGTGGGCAAAGGACAAAAGAAGCGGGTGCTTCATGTAGTAAACGCTTTTTTGGCGGAGTATGGGGTGGTATTGGGACAGCTGGCCTGCGAAGAGAAAAGCAACGAGATTACGGCTATCCCCAAGCTGTTGGAGCAGTTCTGGATATGCAGTTCCGCGATAATGTCATCGCTTCTGCACTTTGTTCACCATCTTTTTACTCGTTTAATGACCATATGATCCCGCTTACCGCTCCTTCGCCTTGTCCGTCAGCTCCGCGAGCCCCGCCTTCAACCTGCCTAGGCCAATAGGGAGCTGCGCGTTGGCCACATCCAGCTTCCGCAGCTCATTGGTAATATGGGCGGTAATCCTCTCGCAGGAGTCGAACAGCTCCCCGCACTGACGGGCAGAACTCTCAATCTGCGTCTGGGTCTCCTCCAGCAGCGCGGCACGTCTGGCCTGAGCCTGGGCAAGGGTATCGGATGCCTGGGCATCTGCGGCGCGCAGAAGGCTGTCCGCCTGACTCTGGGCCTGGGCCAGAATCTCCTGGGCCTCCTCACGGGTCTGCGCCAGCAGCTCATCAACGCGCCGGTGGGCATCAAGCTCAAGCTGGGCCAGCTTCTCCTTCTCCCGGCGCACATCCTCGCTTTGACGGTTCAGCTCTGCCACCTGACCGGCCAGCCGGTCTCTCTCCTCCACAAGCGCCCGGACCGCCTCGCCCTGCCGGGCCGCCTCCAGTTCAAACGCCTCCCTCTCTTCGCATTCCTGCTCGTACTTCTGAACGCTTTCCTCCAGCCGGGCGGAAAGCTCCTCGCTGCGGCTGGTCCCGGATTCCACCTGCTGACGCAGATCCTCCAGCTCCTGCCGGGCAGCGTTCAGCTGCTCCGTCAGAGCGGCGGCGGCGGCTTCGCCGTCACGCTGGGTCTTCTCAATGTATTCCATCACGTCCTGGCGGTTAAACCCCCATGGCGCATTGCGAAAAATGTGGTTGTCCATATGTTCTTATGATCCTCTCGTCAGTATCCGCTCTGTCTTATCCGGGTGAAAGCCTCCCGCGCTCTATCTTCAGCCCCAGAGGCAAAATGTACAGTATCTATGTTTTCATCTTACCACAGCCGGCGCCATATGACAACTCAATTTTCATCAATTCCGCCTGATTTGCTCGATCGCGTCCAAAACCCTGCATTTCACCTGCTCCAGCGTGCCGTTCAGGGAAGCGCCCGCCGCCATGGCGTGACCGCCGCCGCCCAGGAGGGCGCAGGCACGGGTGGCGTTTATCCTGCCGTTGGCCCCGGTGCGCAGGCTCAGCTTCCACTCGCCCGGCCGCAGCTCCCGCAGCACAGCGCCGCAGTCCACCCCCTCGATGATCCCTGCCAGAGAGGAGATATCATCCAGATCGTTTTCATCCGCGCCGGTCCGCTCCATCATGGAAAGGGGAATGGTCAGAAACACCCCTCGGCCCTCATGGAAGAATTCCGCTTTCCCCATCAGCTCCGCCTCAATGGCAATACGCCGGCGGCTCTTGGTGCGGAAATGGCGCTTGTTGACCGCAAAGTAGTCGATGCCCGTCTCCAGAAGGGCCGCCGCAACCCGGTGGGTGTTGGCGGTTGTGCTGGCATAGACGAAGCAGCCGGTATCCGTTGCCACAGCGGCATATAGAGGCAGGGCAACCTCCCGGGTGATCTCCCCCAGCTCCCGGCAGATATCATACACAATCTCTCCGCAGGCAGCCCGGGAGGCATCCACGCACTGCGCCGCGCCGAAGCCCTCAAAAGAGGGGTGGTGATCCACCGCCAGACCGATCCGGTCAAAATAGGCCTCCGCCGCCGGGAAGAAGAGGCTCCGTGCGGCGATGTCCACAGATACGACAAACTCCGGCGCAAAATCTGCCGGGGCCCAAAGTCCCGCAGTATAGGTTCCGTTGATCTCCGTCATGTCAGGATTTTCCAGCAGCCAGGCGGTCTTGCCCAGCTGCCGCAGAGCCAGACACAGTCCGGCGGCGCAGCCGGTGGTGTCCCCGTCGGGGCGGCGGTGCGTCAAAATCAGGATATTGTCCTTCTGCCGCAGCAGACTGGCGGCCTCCTTAGGCGAAAGACTGTTCATTGCTCATCCTCCAGAACAATATGTTCATTGGCTGGATTTGCGGGCTTGACCACGGCGGGATCGCGCAGCATCTCCAGAATGTGCGCCCCCTGCTGGATGGAATCGTCGGCCACAAACTGCAGCTCCGGCGTGTACCGCAGCCGCAGGGCGGAACCCAGCTCCCGGCGCAGGTAGCCGGAAGCGGATTTCAGTCCCTTCATCATGTCCTTTTCCTGACTTTTGTCCAAAGCGCTGATATAAATTTTCGCATAGCGGAGGTCGCTGGTGGTGTCCACATGGGTGATGGTCACCAGCCCGCCCTGAAGGCGGGGGTCCTTGACCGCTCGCAGGAGGTTTGCCATCTCCCGCTGAATCTCCTCGTTGATGCGTCCGATACGGTTGCTTGCCATAATTGATACCTCTTTTCTGCGGCGCTGTGCGCCGGTCTGGCGGTTCTATCCATGGGTCCTCCCGGAAGTGTCTGCCCCGGCGCCGATCCGCTGACCGGCCTGCCGCCACCGCCATTCGTGCGGTACAGCGGGGGCGCCCTCTCCATCACAGGTTTATGTGCTTTTTGCCTGCTTTCTGTTCACACAAAAAGCAGTCCCAAGGCGTCCGAGGCTTTCATATAGAACCAGCTACCGTGCGAATTGGTAAAGATCACACTTTATCATGCCGTTGTAAAGCTTCCTTTTTTTCTCCGCCTTCCGGCCAAAAAAACGTTCAAACTCCGGATGACTGGTAATCACCAGCACCCTCCACTTCGGCGGGACCCGATGATAGACTTCCCCAAAAACCCGATACAATGCCTCGGCTCCCTCTTTCTCCAGAAGCCGCTCACCGTAGGGGGGATTCGTCACGATCTGCCCGTATTCCCCCTGACAACGGAACTTTTTCACATCCGCTTCGTCAAAACGGACAATATCTTCCACCCCGGCCTTGACAGCGTTCTCCCGGGCAATCCGCACCGCTTTGGGGTCGATGTCGCCGCCCCGGATGTCATAGTTCCCGTCAAACTCCCTGTCCATGGCCTCCCCGGCAGCGTCCAGCCAGTATTTTCCGTCCAGCCAGCGCCACTTTTGGGCGTCAAAGGACCGCTCCAGCCCCGGCGCCCGGTTTTTGGCGATCAGCGCCGCCTCAATGGCAATGGTCCCCGAGCCGCAGAAGGGGTCCCGGAAGGGATCCTTCCCCCGGTAGCGGCTGAGAATCACCATAGCCGCCGCCAGCGTCTCCCGCAGGGGGGCCTCCACGCCTACCGCCCGGTAGCCCCGCTTGTGCAGGCCGGGACCGGTGGTGTCCAGGTACAGCGTACACCGGTCCTTCATAATGGCAAATTGGATTTGATATTTTGCCCCCGTTTCCGGCAGGCGGCTCAGGCCGTAAACCCGGCCCAGACGCTCTGCGGCGGCTTTTTTGACGATCCTCTGGCAGTCCGGCACCGAGTGGAGCTGCGAGTCCAGAGCGTGCCCCTTGACCGGGAACTGTCCGTCCCGTGGGACAAAGTCCTCCCAGGGCACCGCCGCCGCTCCCTGGAACAGAGCCTCGAAGCTCCGGGCGGAAAACTCCGCCAGCCGGAGCAGCACCCGTTCCCCGCAGCGCAGATTCAGATTGAGCCGGGGCAGGTCCGCCCCGGTCCCCCGGCACAGAACCCGGCCGTTTTCCACCTGGACGTCTTCCAGACCCAAACGGCGGACCTCATCGCCCACCAGCCCCTCCAGGCCAAACAGGCAGGGGATCACGTATGTGAATGGTTTCATATTTTCCCTCATGCTCTCAGAAGAAGCAAAGCCCTCTGCAAGAGCTTCGCGCCCCCAGGCGCAAAATAAATTTTAATCGTTTTTCCAAGGACATGCGCCTTGGAAAAGCTCTCTGCGCGAAGCGAGCGTCGAACCATCCGCCGCCGGCGGATGGTGAGGCGCAGAGCGCAGTGAAACCCCTTATTTTGGAAAGAAGCGGCTTCGCCGCTTCTTTCCAAAAGTAAAGTGCCCCGCAGCGGCCGTGTGAGTCCTGTTATAACCTGCACATGAGTAGCAGGTGGGTTGCCTGCACCGCCCTTTACTGCTTCCAACTTCCAACCGCAAGAGTGGCAGCCGGGAGGCCTGCAAACCAGACGATGAACCAGCATCCCTTATAACAAAATGTGGGTTAATGAAAGACTCATCACGCACCCCGCAGGGCACCTTTATTTCATTGCGTATCTGCCGCCGCAGAAGGAGCGGTCACTCCTCCTCGTCCTGGAAAAGAAGCTCCATGAACAGGTCGTAGACCTCCGTCAGCTCCTCCTCGCTGTCCAGCGTGGAAAGCAGCTCCTCGCCGTTTTCATGGATGGACTTGAGGATCACCATGCCGTAATCTTCACTGTCCTCATCGGTCTCATCCTCCGGTACCGCGGGGAAGAACGCCATATAGGTCTGCCCCTTGTGTTCCAGCACGTCCAGCAGCTCCAGCTCTATGTCGTTGCCGTCCTCGTCCGTCACCGTGATAAAATCCGGACCGAACTCCTCGCTCATGGCTCTGTCCTCCCTGCTCGTTTCTCACGCATCGGGAGCCCTCGCTCCCTGCCCCTATAGTGTAACCGTTTTTTCTCTAAATTGCAAGAGGATTTCGATATGACATTTTGACGATTTCAGCACCGCCTTTTTTGTATTTTATGAAGAAATTTGTCTGACCATGCAGAATACTGGGGAAAATCCTCGAAAATTCCCTCTTTCTTTAGTTGACAAGCTGTGTTATACTATAAATTGGTATATCGTATGGGTTGCCCTAAAGCCTTTTGCGAATGCCGTCCCCTGTTTCTTTAACCCCGAAAAAGGAGGTATTTTTACCCAATTATGGATCAAAATTATAATGGAAGGCCGGAAGAGCGCCCTTCCTCCGAATCCCCTGCCCGGCACAAGAAG
>JAAZZJ010000121.1 GCA_014237695.1 Oscillospiraceae bacterium
TGGCGGTCAACCTGACCGCCGCCCTGGCGGGCCGCTGCTTCAGGAAAAGGAGGGCGCTATGAGCAACGCGATCACCGCAAAAAATTTATGCCTGTGGTATGGCAGCGCCCAGGCATTGAAAAATATCAATATGCAAATTCTCGAGAACAACATCACCGCTCTGATCGGTCCTTCCGGCTGCGGAAAGTCCACGTTTTTGAAAACGCTGAACCGCATGAACGACCTGATTCCCGGCGTGAAGATCACTGGGGAGGTACGGTATCAGGATACGGATATTTTTGCTCCCGGCCTGGATGTGAACGCTCTGCGCAAGGAGATCGGTATGGTATTCCAGAAGCCCAATCCCTTCCCCATGAGCATCTATGACAATATCGCCTACGGCCCCCGCACCCACGGCATCAAAAGCAAAGCCAAGCTGGACGAACTTGTGGAGCAGTCCCTCCGGGGCGCGGCCATTTGGGACGAGGTAAAAGACCGGCTGAAAAAGAACGCCCTGGGCCTGTCCGGGGGCCAGCAGCAGCGGCTTTGCATCGCCCGCGCCCTGGCAGTGGAGCCGAAGGTGCTGCTGATGGACGAACCCACCAGCGCCCTGGACCCCATTTCCACCTCAAAAATTGAGGAGCTTGCAATGGGGCTGAAAGAGCGGTACACTATTGTTATCGTGACCCACAATATGCAGCAGGCGGTGCGCATTTCCGACCGCACAGCGTTCTTCCTGCTGGGGGAGCTGATCGAGTGCGGCGAGACGGAAAGACTGTTCTCCCAGCCGGAGGACCGGCGCACGGAGGACTACATCACAGGGAGGTTTGGGTAAGTGAGAAGTAAGTTTGATGAACAGCTTGCCCTTCTGAATACGGAACTGATTCAAATGGGGGCGCTGTGCGAGGAGGCCATCTCAAAGGCGGCGAAGGCGTTGGAGAACGGTGACCGCACACTGGCGGAACAGGTCAAGCCGTTGGAGGGCGAGATTGACCAGATGGAGCGGGACATTGAAACGCTGTGCCTGAAGCTGCTGCTCCAGCAGCAGCCGGTGGCCCGCGATCTGCGGCAGATCTCCGCCGCTATGAAGATCATCACGGATATGGAGCGCATCGGAGATCAGGCGGCGGACATCGCAGAGATCATACGGGCGTGCCTGGCTCAGGGATATGTGCCGGAGGACGTGGGCCATATCCGGGAAATGGCGGCGGAGGTCATCAAAATGGTTACGGAAAGCGTGGATTCCTACGTCCAAAAGGATACCGTCCGGGCCAAGCTGGTGATTGCCCATGACGACATTGTGGATCAATGCTTTGACCGGGTAAAACAGGTGCTGATTGGGAACATCGCGGCAAACCCGGACTGCGGCGAACACGCTCTTGATTTGCTGATGATCGACAAATACCTGGAACGCATCGGAGATCACGCGGTCAATATTGCGGAATGGGTGATTTTTGCCGTGACCGGCGAACATAAAGGAGAAACGCTATGATCTGGTGCGTAGAGGACGATGCCAGCATCCGGGATATTGAGCTTTACACCCTGCGCTCCACCGGCTTTGAGGCCAGGGGCTTTGAGGACGGCGGAGCGTTCCTGGCGGCGCTGGAAACAGAGCGGCCGGAGCTTGTTATTCTGGATGTCATGCTGCCGGGAATGGACGGCGTGGAGTTGCTGCGGCGGATGAAGGCGACGGTACATCTTGCGGATATTCCCGTCATCATGGCCACCGCCAAGGGCGCGGAATACGATAAAATCCAAAGCCTGGATCTGGGCGCGGACGATTACCTGGTGAAACCCTTCGGTATGATGGAAATGGTGTCGCGGGTAAAAGCCGTCCTGCGCCGCTGCCAGCCAGCATCTCCGGCAAAGCAGTTGACAGCCGGTGGTCTGACGATGGATCTGGAAGAACGGACAGTTACCGCAGACGGAGCGCGTATTTTGCTCACCTACAAAGAATTTGAACTGCTTCGCCTGTTCCTCTCCCGCCCCGGCGTTGCGTTCACCAGGGAACAGCTTTTATCCGACATTTGGGGCGTGGATTACACCGGGGAAACCCGGACGGTTGATATGCACATCAAGACGCTCCGGCAGAAGCTGGGAGACTATGGCGGGATGATCGAAACGGTGCGGCATATCGGCTACCGGCTGGAGGCAAAGGCATGACAAAGAAAATCTTCCGTTCTATCCTGCTGGCGGCGGTTTCCGTTCTCCTGGCAAGCCTGGTGATTATCATGGGCTGTCTGTATGACTATTACAGAAACGTCCAAGAGAAACAGCTGCGGGATGAACTTCGTTTGGCCTCTTATGGGGTGGAAGCAGGTGGAAGCGGCTATTTGGAGCAGTTGGCCTCTCCCTATCGGTTTGCGTCCGTAGCGGACTGCCGCCTGACCTGGATCGCTGCTGACGGCAAGGTGTTGTTCGATACCCATGTCCCGGCGGCGGAAATGGAAAACCACGCAGATCGGGCGGAGGTTCGGGAAGCCATGGCCGAAGGTGAAAGCGGCGGGGTTCGCTATTCCGAGACATTGACCGAGCGGACGCTGTACTATGCACAGCGGCTGACGGATGGAACCGTCCTGCGTATTTCCATCAGCCAGTTGACGGTGTTTGCCCTGGCGATGGGGATGCTTCAGCCGATTTTGCTGACTGCAATCATAGCGGCCATTCTCTCCGCTCTGCTGGCCCATCGGATGGCGAAAAGCATCGTTGCGCCGCTGAACCGTCTGGACTTGGACAGGCCATTGGAAAACGACGCCTATGAGGAATTATCTCCTCTCCTGGGACGTATCCACCAGCAGCACCGGCAGATCGAGGCACAGCTCCGGGAATTGGGGCGAAAAACCGAGGAATTTGAGCAGATTACAGAAAACATGGGCGAGGGGCTTGTTCTGCTGGATGGGAAAGGTGTCGTTTTAAGCATCAATCCCGCCGCGAGGACAATTTTTCATGCGGACAGTGCCTGCGTTGGACAGGAATTTCTTGTGATAGACCGTGACCATACAATCAATCTTGCTGTTCAGACCGCACTGGAGAGAGGACATAGCGAAGTCCGCGCTGTGCGAAATGACCGGGAGTATCAATTTGACATCAGCCGGATCACAGTGGACGGACTTACAGCGGGAACGGTGCTGCTGGCCTTTGATGTGACAGAACAGGCCGCCGCAGAACGCAGCCGCCGGGAGTTTACCGCCAACGTGTCCCATGAATTGAAAACGCCCCTGCAATCCATCATGGGCAGCGCCGAGCTGTTAGAGAACGGCCTTGTCAAGCAGGAGGATGTTCCACAGTTTGTCGGCGTCATCCGTACAGAGGCGGCGCGGCTGGTAACGTTGATGGAGGACATTATTCACTTGTCGCAGCTGGACGAGGGAACCGCGCCGGAAAAGGAACAGGTGAACCTTTTGGAACTGGCGGACAGTGCGGTATCCGCTTTGCGGGAGCGGGCGGAGGAGCGGCATATCGGCCTGTCCGTTTCAGGCGAAAATCTGATGGTAGACGGAGTGCGGAACTTCCTGTATGAAATGTTCTATAACCTGATCGACAACGCCATAAAATACAACATAGACGGCGGCAGAGTGGAGCTTTCTGTTTCAGCAGGCGATACTGGCATAACGGTTTCCGTGAAAGACACCGGGATCGGCATTCCACCGGAGTACCAGGCCAGAGTGTTTGAACGGTTTTTCCGGGTGGACAAAAGCCGCTCCAAGGCTTCCGGCGGCACCGGGCTGGGGCTGTCGATTGTCAAGCATATTGCCCAGTATCATCACGCCGATCTCGATCTGCATAGCACTATCGGGGAGGGAACTGATATTTCGGTTGCTTTTCCAAATGAACACCAAATGAGCAAATAAAATTGAACATGAATCAATGAGAGCGGGGCGATTTTCCGCCCTGCTCTTTCAAATGCCATGGCAAAAAATTATAGAAATGAAAAAGGGGGTTATCTGGAATGACATATAGCGGATTAGCAGTAGGACTTGCTGACGAATTGTATGCAGCTCTGCGAAATTCAACTACTCAATACAATCTTTGCTTTACTGCATCTGTATCTGTGCGGGAAGCGAGCCATCTGTTAAACCACCAGACATTTCACCTTCTGATTGCAGACTTGGAGTACCTTCGGGACAAACGCCAAACAGGCTGCATACACCGGACCAGCAGCTCCATCTGCACGGAATTTTAGCCCCACCCAGCCGGAAGGGAGCCCCACTCCACGAAAGTAAAGAAAGGGACCTGTATAATTGGCGTAGCACAGGAAACTGTGACTATATCAATTGGAGGTCCCACCATGCCAAACTATCTGGAGATCTTGAGACTGGATAGCCTCAACCACAGCCAACGAACAATCGAATCAACGGTACATTGTTCGCGGCACACCGTCCGCAGCGTTCTGCAAGCAGCAAAGGAGAAGCAAATCGCGTGGCCGCTGGAGGATGACATCACCAACGCAGAGCTGGAGGAGATTCTGTTCCCTGGTAAGTATAAGAGCGGGTGCCGGTATGTGGAGCCGGACTATCCGTACATTCACCGGGAGCTGGCGAAGCCTGGGGTGACCATGGCGCTTTTGTGGGAGGAATACTGCCGGAAGTGCCATGAGGCTGGGGAAACGCCGTACATGAACACGCAGTTTGGGGACAAGTACCGGAGGTGGGCGCGGGTGACGAAGGCCACCATGCGCATCCAGCACAAGCCGGGAGACGCCATGCAGGTGGACTGGGCGGGCGATACCCTTCCGGTATATGATCTGGTAACCGGTAAACAGAGCCCGGCGTACTTGTTCATGGCCGTGCTGCCGTGCAGCTGCTACACCTATGCGGAGGTCTGTGAGGACATGAAGACAGAGAACTGGCTGTCCTGCCACGTCCATGCCTTCCAGTATTTTGGCGGCGTGACACGGCTGCTGATTCCGGACAACTGCAAGACAGCCACTACGGCTAACACCCGATACGAGACTGTGCTCAACCGCAGCTACCAGGAGCTGGCCGAATACTACGGCACGGCAATCGTTCCGGCTCGCGTCCGCAAGCCCCAGGACAAGAGCGCAGCGGAAGCATCTGTGCGTTTTGCCCAGACATGGATCATTGCGGCGCTGCGTGAGCGGAAGTTCTTCTCCGTCCGCGAGATGAACGAGGCCATAGCGGAAAAGCTGGAGGAACTGAACAACCGCCCGTTCCAGCGGATGGCGGGCACACGCCGCAGCGCCTGGCTGGAGGAAGAGAAACCGTACATGCTGCCATTGCCTGCTGTGCCCTTTGAAGCGGCTGTCTGGTCCGTTGCCAAGGTCCCCAACGATTATCTGGTATCTGACGGCAGGAACAAGTACTCTGTGCCGTACAACCTGATTGGCGAAAAAGTGGATATTCGTGTGACAAAGACTGCGGTGGAGGTATTCTACCATGGCAGTCGTGTCGCCAGCCACCGCCGCTTGCAGACGATCCAGCGCGAGCCGCTGGTAAAGCTTGTGCCTTGCGCCTGGAAGATAGGAGGCGAGGCGGGCATCGTTACGACCATCCGATCCAACAAGGATGCCATCATTGCCATCTGCTTCCAGGGCCAGGAGACAGTGTCGTACACCATCCCTGCTGAACATACAGCCTTTGTTCTCCATGATGAACGGCTGATCTGCCAGGGGTGTGATCTTCAGCCGTTCAAAATCCTCGTGGGAAAGCTCCACCACCTTTTCGATCTGGCAGTCGTCCATCTGGAGACCGGCTGGATCGCAGGAAAGATTTACTTTGATCTTCAATGTGTATCACTCCGTTCCACAAAATATTTCCGCTACATAGAAAGGTCCATGAAATCTGGCAGGTCACTCCTCAGCTCTTCGGCCCGATCCGCCTCCGCCACG
This sequence comes from Oscillospiraceae bacterium, assembly GCA_014237695.1. Classification (GTDB taxonomy): domain Bacteria; phylum Bacillota; class Clostridia; order Oscillospirales; family Oscillospiraceae; genus Pelethomonas. Next base: position 5,828 of record JAAZZJ010000121.1, read on the forward strand.
ATCTTCTCCCATTCTTCCGGCGTGACCCTGATAAACGCCTGCCTTTCCTGTTCTGTCACAACTTTTCCTCCTCATGGCAAGTAGCTGCGGGGGTTGGTCCGCTCTCCGTTGACCCGCACCTCGAAGTGCAGGTGCGGCCCGGTAGACCGTCCGGTGGAGCCGGACAGGGAGACGATATCCCCGGTGTTCACAGTCTGCCCCACCTTCACCAGCAGCTTGGAGTTGTGGGCGTAAAGTGTGGCAAGACCGCCGCCGTGGTCGATCATGACGTAGTAGCCATAGCTGGAGCTGTATTTGGAGATGGTCACCGTCCCTGGCAGGGCGGCACGGATGGCGGTGCCAGTGGGTACGCCCAGGTCCATCCCTCCGTGACCCTTGCTCTTGCCGGTAAATGGGTCTTTCCGATAGCCGAACTCCGAGGTGATGATATTCCGCCAGTCAGAACCCACTGGGGAGCAGAAGCCGTCCGCGCCGATGAACGGCACGTCCGTACTGCCGAGCCCCGCGCCGGTGGAGGCGCCGTAGCGGACCAGATTGTAAACGCTATCAGCATTGGCCTTATGTTCGTCCGTGATCGAAACGCCCATGACCGCGACGATATTCTGGTAGACCTCATTGAGATCATCTATAGGTATTGCTGCGGTGTAGGTTTCCTCCTGTTCTGCCACCACGCCGTCCTCGTTCTCTACCTCGATGGTGCGCGTTCGTTCCTCATAGGCAGCGAAGCAGTCCACAAATATCTGGTGATCCGTTGGGACGGACCTGTCCGCGCCGAAGTACAGAGCGAAAAAAATCGCCTTGACCCGGATACCGTCAAGGCTGTTTCCTTCTTCTGTCATTGCGTTGATCTCCTCGATGGATCCATCCAGCAGAGCGAAGCTGTCCTGCATATCCCTGATGCAGGCGGCATACTCCGCCGGCATATTTTCCGGTATTGCGCCGCCGTTGAAGCACAGTTCTATCACTGCTGTATTGTGGGCGGACGAGCCGGAGGCCATAGAGCAGAGCAGCGCCACCAGCAGGATCGCCGGGGAGAGGATGGCCGCAATAATCCAGCCAATGCCCTTTCTGGTCCGTTCGTCCGAGAGCAGCGCGACCGCCGCCTTGATGACTGCCGGATTAGGCAAGAATCATCCCTCCCTGGGCAGGAGCATCCTGCTGCTGTGAACGCAGTTCCTGCCAGTGATCCGAGAGCGCCTGTATAGTTTCCTCATGACCGCCGCCCCGGTGTTCCGCCCATTTCTGATACCGCTCGAAATCCATGCCGTGATCCAGCAGCAGCTTCGCAACGTCCACCGCATCGTTCTGGACGCAGGCGTGAAGGGCGCTGTGATCGTGAGGATCGACCCACATCCGTTTCTCCAGCATGCTCTCCGCGATCCAGCTGTCCCGCTTCTCACAGGTCAGCATGTGCAGTGTCCGGGCGGAACTGCCGTCTCCGGATATGCCCTTGTCCACCAGCTCGGACAGTATATGGAAGTCGTGATCCGCAGCAAACAGCTCCAGCAGGCGGGACGGAGCGGCGGCGATCTTTTCCGCATCGCACTGGTGGATGATCTGCTTTGCAATGAAGCGGTGGTCCAGGTGGGCGTAGCTGGCCATCTCGCCATAAAAAGATGGCTCGACTTTGGACACGGCGTGTTCCGCCCAGTGGAGCAGGAACAGAGTCTTTTCCGGATCATTGATGTCGATAGCCTTCTTGCAGGCGGCGCAGTAGGA
>JAAZZJ010000122.1 GCA_014237695.1 Oscillospiraceae bacterium
AAGGGAGGACTGACATGGCGGACTACATCCTGGACCTGCGGAAAGTGGTGGGCTATCGTCCGCTGATCCAGACCGGGGCCGGTGTGATCGTGGTGGACACGGCAGGCCGCATATTGCTGCAGAGACGCAGCGACAACGGCTGCTGTGACTACGCCGGCGGATCTATGGAGCTGGGCGAGGAAGCCGAGGAGACCGTCTGCCGGAAAATATCTTGCCGCTCAGCCGGAAACCACTGGAGCGATGGATGGCAGAGAGAAACGCATAAAGGAGGGATTTCAAATGGCATTTCGATGGCTTGATATGGACAACTTCCCGCGAAGAGCGCATTTTGAATATTTCAGCAGTCTGGCGTATCCCTATGTGGGGACTACCGCCAACGTGGATATCACGGACGCGCTGAAACGGGTCAAGGGGGAGAAGCTGCCGTTTTTTCTCACGGTCTGCTACTGCGCCGCACGGGCGGCAAACAATGTCCCGGAGCTGCGGCAGAGGATCAGGGAGGGACGGATTGTTGAATTTGACCAGTGCCGGGTCTCCCATACTGTTGCGCTGGAGGATGAGACTTTCTGCTACTGCACGCTGGAGAATGAGCCGGATCTTGCCGCCTATCTGGAAGCGGGCAGGAAGGCCCAGGAGGAGGCGAAGGGGAGGGCCAGCATCGAGGAGGACCTGGACGAGTCTCTGGAGAAATTTTTCGTATCTTCCCTGCCTTGGCTGAGCTATTCATCGCTGATTCAGCCGGTCCCCAGTCCGGCGGACAGCAACCCGCGGATCACATTTGGCAGGTACTTCTCCCAGGAGGGGCGGATTCTTCTGCCAGTGACCCTGCTGTGCAACCACGCGCTGGTGGATGGGAGGCATATCGCGGCCTTCTATCATGGAATGGAGCAGGAGCTGGCGGCGGTGGCCGCCGGGTCGGAGGAGAAGCATGAGTAAAAAGATCCGGCTGGACGTCCTCCTGACGGAAAAGGGCCTCCAGGAAAGCCGCCAGAAGGCCCAGGCCACCATCATGAGCGGACTGGTCTATGTAAACGGACAGCGGGTGGACAAGCCCGGCACCGCTGTGGCGGAGGATGCTGCTGTTGAAATTCGGGGGAACACTCTGCGGTATGTGAGCCGCGGCGGGCTGAAGCTGGAAAAGGCCATGGCCGTATGGCCCATTGGGCTGGAGGGGAAAATCTGTATGGATGTTGGCGCGTCCACCGGGGGCTTTACGGACTGTATGCTCCAGAACGGCGCGGCGAAGGTCTACGCGGTGGACGTAGGCTATGGGCAGCTGGCGTGGAGCCTGCGCAGTGATGAGCGGGTGGTCTGTCTGGAGCGGACCAACGCCCGGTATCTGAACCATGAGATCATCCCGGAGGAGCCGGATTTTTCCAGTGTGGACGTGAGCTTTATCTCTTTGAAGCTGATCCTTCCCGCTATCGCCGGGGTATTGAAGGACGGGGGAGAGGTGGTCTGCCTCGTCAAGCCCCAGTTTGAAGCAGGGAAGGAGAAGGTGGGCAAAAAGGGCGTGGTCCGTGACCCGGACGTCCACCGGGAGGTGCTGGAGCGTTTTCTGGGACATGCCAGAGAGAGCGGGTTCAGTGTGCTGGATCTGGACTTTTCGCCCGTCCGGGGGCCGGAGGGGAACATTGAGTACCTGGGCTGGCTGCGGAAGGGGCCGGGGGAGGAAAAGACCTTCGACTTGGATGCGCTGGTGGAGGCGTCCCATGGAGAGCTGGAGCGGAAGGAATAGGCGTATGGCGGAGTTGACGTCTATGATGAACATCGGCCGGGAGATGGCGAAAAAGCTGCGGTCCGTTGGGATATCCTCAGCGGAGGAGCTGATAGCCGCAGGCCCTGAGCAGGCCTTTGCGCGGCTCAGGGGGCGGTATCCCCGGGTCTGTCTTGTGCATCTGTACGCGCTGGAGGGCGCGGTCTCTCAGACGGAGTTCAACAGCCTTTCCGAGGAAAAGAAACGGGAGCTGAAGCGGTTCATCGATGGGCTGGCGGAAGCGTCCTGCGGAGAGATATGATGATTGCATTAAGAGCGGTTAACCATGGCAATTGGATCAAATGTATTGAGCTGGAGGTTACCGGTGAACAGCGCCGGTTTGTCAATCCGAATCTGTTCAGCCTGGCAGAGGCCTATGTGCATTCGGACGCAAACAGGAGCGAGGCCGAAGCATATTACCGGTGCATCCCCTTTGCCGTCTATTGCGGAGACGAGATAGTAGGCTTTGCCATGATAACCTATGAGAAGGACTGCGACTTTGACCACCGCCCTGCATATGAAATATACAGACTGATGATTGATAAGAACCATCAGGGAAAGGGCTACGGAAGGGAAGCGGTCATGTTGCTGCTGGACTATATCCGGACATTTCCTTATGGCAGAGCGGAGAACGTGTATGCGGCATGGCACCCTGAGAATGAGATATCAGGAAAGACATTCCTCGGGTGCGGATTTATGGCTGCCGGCACAGACGAGGACGGCGCGGTTGTGGCACGCTGCCGCCTGAACGGATGACCGGACCCGGACCAACACGGAGGTGCTTGCGATGAAGCGCGTGATATTATGCCCCAACCCTTACCGGGACAAGGGCCTGGCCGCGGCAAAGGCGGCGGAGTCGATCCTGAAGGACGTGGGCCTGACTGCGGTATACTGCCTGCCCTTCAGGCCGGAGGGCGGGGAGGGGCAGTTCGGCGTACCCCTCAGGCCCCTCCAGCAGGAGCTGCGCGGCAGCGACCTGGTGGTGGCCTTCGGCGGGGACGGGACCATCCTGCACCTGGCCCGGGCGGCCTCCATGCGGGGGGTTCCCGTGCTGGGGGTGAATCTGGGGAGCCTGGGATTCATGTCGGATCTGGAGTCCGGGGAACTGGAGCTGCTGAAAAATCTGGCCACAGGCCAGTTCCGCCGGGAAAAGCGGATGATGCTGGACGTATCCGTCTGGCGGGAGGGGCGGACGGTCTATACCGGCAGCGCCCTCAACGACGCGGTGGTTACCAAGGGAGCCATGGCCCGGGTTGTCCGGCTCCAGGTGACGGCGGGGGAGGACCGGCTGGGTCTCTTCTCCGGGGACGGCGTAGTGGTGGCCACGCCCACCGGGTCCACGGGGTACTCTCTCTCGGCGGGTGGGCCCATTGTGGAGCCCACGGCGCGGAACTTTGTCATCAGCCCCATCTGCGCCCACTCGGTTTTTACCAAATCCTTTGTGCTTTCCGCTTCGGGAACGGTGACCGTGGCCCCGGCGGAGCTGAACCGGAAACAGGTCTATCTGTCGGTGGACGGCGGCAAGGCCTTTGCCCTGCGTCAGGGCGATCAGGTGCGCATTGGCCGGTCCCGGTATGAGACGGAGCTGCTGCGGCTGACAGATAAAAGTATTTACGACATTCTGCGAACAAAAATGACAGGAGGCATCGGCTATGAAAAATGACCGCCAGCGCCGCATTCTGGAGATTGTGGAACGGGAACCTATCGATACCCAGGAGCAGCTGCAGCAGAAGCTTCAGGAGCAAGGCGTGACCTGCACCCAGGCCACCATTTCCCGGGACATCAAGCAGCTCCATCTCATCAAGGAACCGGTGGGGCATGGGCAGTACCGTTACACCGTCTCCAGCCAGCGCAACCGGCTGAATGTGGCGGACAAGCTGCGCACTATTTTCCGGGAGAGCATCATCAGCGTGGATTTCGCCCAGAACATCGTGGTCATCAAGACCATGGCGGGGCTGGCCAACGCGGCGGCAGCCGCCCTGGACGGCATGGATGTCCCGGACATGGTGGGAACGCTTGCGGGAGACGACACGGCTCTGCTGGTGATGAAAGACCTCGAAGCGGCGAGGGGATTCTGCGAGGATATTCACGAGATGCTGAAATAGCGGACCCGCAAGGCGTGAGGAAAAGGAGAACGCACGATGTTACAGCTGCTGCATATTGAAAATATCGCGGTGATTGAGGAGGCGGACATCACCTTTGACGAGGGCTTCAACGCTCTGACTGGCGAGACAGGCGCCGGAAAGAGTATCGTGATCGACGCCATGGGGGCCGTGCTGGGCCAGCGTACCAGCCGGGACCTGATCCGCACCGGCGCGGCGAAGGCTTTCGTCAGCGCCATGTTCTCCGGGGTGCCGCCTCTGCCGGTGCTGGAGGAGTGCGGCATGGAGGCGGAGGACGGGGAGCTGCTGCTCCAGCGTGAGATCTATGCCGACGGAAAAAACGCCTGCCGGGTGGGCGGCAGGCCGGTGACCGTGGCCCAGTTGCGGCGGATCGGCGGCGCGCTGCTGAATATCCACGGCCAGCATGACGGACAGCAGCTGCTGGATGAGGAGCAGCACGGCGCCTATCTGGACAGCTTTGGCCGGGTAGAGGAGGAGCTGGGGGCCTATGCCGCCTGCTATGAGGCCATGGAGATCACACGGAAAAAGCTGAAATCCCTGCAAATGGACGAGGCGGAGAAGGAGCGGCGCATGGACAGCCTCACCTTCCAGATTAAGGAGCTGGAGAAGGCTCAGTTGAAGCCCGGGGAGGAGGAGGCCCTGCTCCAGCGGCGGAACCTGCTGCGCAACAGCGAGAAATTCATGTCCGCCGTCCAGGGAGCCGTGTGGAGCCTTACCGGAGGCGACGATGGCGGCGGCGCGGTGTCGGAGCTGCGGGAGGCCGCCGGGGCGGTCTCCGGCGTGAAGGGACTGGACGACCGCTTCGGACAGCTCCACGAGCGTCTGGAGAACCTCTACTCGGAGGCCTATGACGTGGCGGAGACCCTCCGGGATCTGCAGGACTCGTTCGATTTCAGCCCTCAGGAGCTGGACGAGCTGGAGGGCCGGGCGGATCTGCTCTACCGCCTGAAAAAGAAGTACGGTCCCACGGTGGAGGACATGCTGGCCTATCTGGAGAAGTGCCGGGAGGAGCTGGACCAGATCGCCTTTGCTGCCGATACCACCGCCCGGCTGCAGAAGCAGCTGGAGAAGGAGAGGGGACGGGCGATGAAGGCTGCCCGGGCGCTGTCCGAGGCCCGGAAGGCGGCGGCGAAACGGCTGGAGGAGCGCATTCAGGAGGAGCTGCGGCAGCTGGATATGCCCAAGGTGCGCTTTGCCATCTGCTTCGAGGAGAAGGAGCCGGATGCCCTGGGCATCGACGTGGTGCGCTTTCTCATGTCCGCCAACGTGGGGGAGGAGCTGCGGCCCATCAACAAGGTGGCCTCCGGCGGCGAACTGGCCCGGATCATGCTGGCGCTGAAAAACGTGCTGGCGGAGAACGAGCTGATCGGAACCCTGGTGTTTGACGAGGTGGATACCGGCGTCAGCGGCCGGGCGGCTCAGAAGGTGGCGGAGAAGCTGGCACAGGTCAGCCGCCGCAAGCAGGTGCTGTGCGTCACCCATCTGCCCCAGCTGGCGGCCATGGCGGATACTCACTTCTCCGTAGAAAAGGGGGAGCGGGAGGGCCGCACCTATACCCGGGTGCTTCGCCTGGACCGGGAGTGCCGCAAGGAGGAGCTGGCCCGCCTCACCGGCGGACAGCGTGTGACCTCCGCCCTGCTGGCGGGCGCGGAGGAGCTGCTGGACGCGGCATCGGAGTATCGGGCAGGATTGTGAGGAGAAGAAAATGGAAGGTATTGACAGCTTGAAGAAATATCTGCTGACGGTACATCCGGTGCGGAAGAGCGGGGCTCAGAAGAGAGAGTTCCGTCAGTGGTTGCTCCGGGAGCTGAAGCGGGCGGGGTGGAAGGCCGGTGAGGAGACCTATGGCAAGTGGAACGGCAGCGTCAACGTGGTGGCGGGAGACCCGGACCGGGCCAGCGTTTTCCTCTGCGCCCACTACGACACCGGATCCCGGATGCCGGTCCCTGACTTCGTATCGCCCACCAACGTTCTGGCTCACGTCTGTTACCATCTGGCGGCGGCACTGGCGCTTTTTGCGGCGGCTTTTCTGCTGGCGCTGGCGGTCAGCTTTCCGCTGAACCAGCCGGGATTGATGCTGCCTTTGTTTCTGGTGCTGGCGGTGGCTGGGCTGTGGCTGACGGCTTACGGTCCGGCCAATCAGAACAACGCAAACGGCGGCTCCTCCGGAGTTCTGGCGCTGCTGGCCGTTGCCAGGGCCGCCGGGTTTGACAAGCGGGTGTGCCTGGTGTTTCTGGACAATAACGAGCGGAATCTTCTGGGGGCATCGGCATTCAAGAAAAAGCACATTGACAAGGCGGCTCAGTGCCTGTTCATCAACCTGGACTGTGTGGGCGACGGGGAGGAGCTGCTGCTCATTCCGTCCAAATACAGCCGCTGGGACGGGCCGCTGGCGGAGGCCCTGGAGAAGTCCTTCCCGGAAGGGGAGGAGATGCGCCCCCATGTGATGACAAAGGGTCTGCAATACTATCCCTCGGACAACCGAAAGTTCAAATTTCATGTGACCGTCTGTGCCTGCCGGTATCTGGCGGGGCTGGGGTACTATATTCCCCACCTGCGTACGAAGAAGGACACGGTCCTCCGGGAGGAGAACATTGCCTGCATTGCCCGGGGAATGGCGCGGTTTTTGCCGCTGTATCTGGACGGTGGAGAAAAGAGCTGAGCAGGAGAGGGCGCGAACGGATGAGGCCGTTTCGCGCTCTCTTTTTGCCTTTTTCTTCCTCCCGCAATTCCCCTTCGTATTTCCCGACAGGCTTCTCCCCGGTTCCCTGCTACAATGGGAAAAAATCACAGCAGAGAAGGGGACAAGCTATGAAGATCGCCAACATTACCCTGGAACGGGCCTCCGCGGGAGAATTGCTCCGGCTGGCGGGCTATGGAGCGGCAGGATTTTTCGCCGCCGGATGCTGTCTGGAGGGCCGTGCGCCGCTGGCGGCAGGACTCGTTGCGGCCTGCCGGCCCGGGAAAAACGGGATGGCCGCGCTGGGCGGCGGCATTGTGGGGAGCCTTGTGTTTCTCTCCTTCGCTCCGGCGCTCCGGTGCTGTGGGATCCTGATCTTGATCTACACGGTACTCTCCGCTTTCCGTGACACAAAATGGTTCCGGCAGGGATGGTTCCGTCCCGCCGCCGCCGCCGGGGCCACGCTGTCGGTGGAGCTGGCCTACGCCCTGCAAATGGGACTGGGTAGCGCCAGCCTGATGCGGACGGCTGCCTGTACGGCGCTGTCCGGCGTATTGTGCCACTACTGCGCGTTGCTGCTGCGGGAGTCGGTGATCCCCCGGCGGAAAGCGCCCCGGGAAGCGGACAGCCTGCGCCAGCGCCTGCGGCTGAGCGCCGAGGCGCTGCGCGCGCTGGGGGAGAGCTTCTCATCGTCTCCCCAGCCCAAGAAGGAGGAAAACCCCGCCGTGGTGTTTGACCGGGCGGCAGAGGTGGTGTGCCGTGGCTGCGCCCTGCGGGACCTGTGCTGGAACAAGGAGTATGTCTCCACCTTCAACGCTTTCAATGACGCTACGCCCCTGATGCTGGAGCGGGGCCGGGCGGAGCCGTCGGACTTCGCCGTCCATTTTGCTTCCCGGTGCATCCACTTTCCTCAGCTC
>JAAZZJ010000123.1 GCA_014237695.1 Oscillospiraceae bacterium
ACTTCATCCACAGTGCAGTCCCGGTTGACGGAAAAGCCCAGGTCAATTGCCTGGAGCATCTCAACGGTCTTATCGTACTGGTCAACGGGAATGGGAAAGGGGATAGTGATCTGATCGCATTCCGGACGTCGGGGGTTGCTCAAAACCGCTTGGATCACATAACTCATAAGCTGCCGCCCTCCTCAAAGCCCTCTTTCATCTCCCACTCACGCTGCCGCGGCTTGGCGGGCCGGTTGCAGGGCAGCTTCTTCTGGGGCCTCTTTTTCCGGGTGTCAATGCGGGTAGACGGCGATCTGGACGGGTCCATCATCATCCGCTCCAACCCCGCCAGGCGGGTATCGCCCATGAAATATCGTGCCATATTCTTCTGTCCTCCTGTTTTGGTATTTCCAATCCCTGAAAAGAGGACAAAACGAAAAAAGGCGCTGCCCTTTTTTCAGGGAAACGGCCTTAACTGGTACAAATATTGGGTTTTAACTTAACTGCATCCCGCCCTCTCACGGGGGCTCTATAGCCGCAAACTCCAACTCTTTTTGGTTGGACGCCTCTGCCAGCGCCTCCAGATCCGGGACGCTGCGTTCGATTGGTCCCACGGTGGATTCCGGGCATTTCCATCGTTCATCTGTGGGGTTGTTATTCTATAAAAAATGTATAACCGCTTTGTTCAGGATCGAGTGAGTCACAAAATTCTTCCTCTTTTTGCAAGGAAATGTCAACTCGATCCTCCAAATCAGGGATAGTGCGCTCTATTTGTTCCGCTGCAGAGCTCAGATGCTCCTGCCGTTCACTGGTAATGCTGAAGTTTTCCAATGTTTCATGGATACTGCGATAGACTTCTGTAAGTTGTTCGGGAGTAAAAAGGACAACGTGGGGGATGAGGCCGGAGCGGGTAGCGAAGTCGCGCTTGGCCGCGGTGTAACTGTCCACACCGCCGGGAGGTCCGTAGAAGTTCCCCGCGTTCAGGCCAGTGCGCTCCCGCACATGTTCCCAGGTAGCAAACTGGACGCCGTACCTGGTGGGGTGGCCCGCCAGAACCACATCGTTGAAATCCGCCAGCAGCCTGTAGTCTCCCGTCAGGCCGCTGGCTGTCAGCCGGGGCGCCGTCTCCATCTGGCGCATGTACTCGGCAGTGGTTTTGGTGATAGAGATTGCTTTGTCCAGAGCGGCGCTCCTGTGATCATCCGCCGTATCCTCCCGCCAGTACCTCACCGAGCCGGTATCCAGCGCGAGGCAGAGACGCTGTCCGTCCAGCTCTATTGGCAGGAGGCCCTCCTCCGTTTCCGGTTTTACGGCGAAGCCCTCGTGCTGGAGGTTCAGGGTTAGTTCTTGGAAGTATCTGTTTTTTTCTTCTGCGTTCATTTTGATCCTCCTTGCTTTCTAATATAATGGCAACTTTTTGCGCTGAAAAGTCTGGGGCCCTTTTTGATTTTGCCTGTTTTGAAAACAGGCGCTGGGAGTATTGTGTTTTCCTGGAAAAACAAAAAGCGCCGGTCTGTCAATTCCTTTAGAACTGACGGATCGACGCTCAATACAGGCGCTCAAAATCGTAGCGCCCTATTTGAAACTGTTTTGCCGCAGGTTTAAGTCCTGCCTGAGTGAATAGGAGGTGGGGAAAAATCTAAATTTTGAGGCCCTTGGATTTTCACTATCCAAGGGCCTCTGAGGTCTTGAAATCTCTCGGTTTTTTCACCGAAAATCTTTTTTGACCTCTTTTTCTGGTGCGCGAGGCGGGACTTGAACCCGCACGTCCGTAATGAACACTAGAACCTGAATCTAGCGAGTCTGCCAATTCCACCACTCGCGCGTTTACAGTCTTCTGCGGCCTTTCGGACCGCTTGCTCATTATAACGGGAACCGCGCCTGTTGTCAACTGATTTTTTGCAATTTCTTCAAAAAACTTTACTGTCCCTCTTTTTCGGCCAGCTCCCGGCCCATCAGCACGCCCATGACGGAGGCCATCATCAGCCCTCTGGTCCAGCCGCTGGAATCGCCGAGGCAGTGGAGCCCCTGAATATTTGTGCAGAATTTCTCGTCCATTTTCACCCGATTGGAGTAAAATTTCAACTCCGGGGAGTACAGCAGCGTCTCCGCCGCGGCGAAGCCGGGCACCACCTCGTCCATAGCCTGAATGAAGTTGATGATATTAATCATAGCCCGGTAGGGCATGGCGGCGGTGATATCCCCCGCCACCGCGTCGGGAAGGGTGGGCCGCACGTTGGAGAAGGCCAGCTCCTTCTGCCATGTCCGCTTGCCGTCCAGGATATCCCCGAAGCGCTGGACCATGATGTGCCCCGCCCCCAGCATGTTGGTCAGCTCCCCGACCTTCTGGGCGTAGGCGATGGGCTGGTTGAAGGGGAAGGAGAAATTGTGGCTGCACAGAATGGCCAGATTGGTGTTGTCGCTTTTCAGCTCCTTGTAGCTGTGGCCGTTGACCACCGCCAGGTCGTTGTCGTAGTTCTCCTGGCTGACGAAGCCGCCGGGATTCTGGCAGAAGGTCCGCACCTTGTTCTTGAAGGGCCTGGGCCAGCCCACCAGCTTGGACTCATACAGCACACGGTTCACCGTCTCCATGACCTCGTTGCGCACCTCCACCCGCACGCCGATGTCCACGGTTCCGGGCTGGTGGGCAATATTGTGCTGGGCACACAGGCTCTCCAGCCAGTCCGCCCCCCGGCGGCCGGTGGCGATGACCGTATGGCCGCAGGTGATTTCCATCTCCTCTTTGCCGTTGGCAGCGCGCACCCCCCGGCAGACCGCGCCGTCCAGAATCAGGTTGGTGCATTCGTACCCGAAGAGGATCTCCACGCCGTTTTCCAGCAGATGCCTCTCGATGGCGTAGTACAGCTCCTGGGCCTTCTCGGTGCCCAGATGGCGGATGGGGCAGTCCACCAGCTTCAGCCCTGCCCGGATGGCCCGCTTGCGGATGGCCTTGACCTCCTCGGTGTTGCCCAGGCCCTCCACGTGGCTGTCCGCGCCGAACTCCAGATAAATTTTGTCTGCGTAATCGATGGTCTCCTGGGCCTTCTCCGCGCCGATGAGGCTGGGCAGGTCCCCGCCCACCTCGTAGCTGAGGGACAGCTTTCCGTCGGAAAAAGCGCCGGCGCCGGAAAAACCGGTGGTGATATGGCAATAGGGCCTGCAGCTTACACATTGGCCGGTCTTATTCTTGGGACACCGGCGCTCCTCCACCGCCCGGCCCTTCTCCACAATGAGAATTTTTTGCCGGCTGCCCTTTTTCAGCATTTCCAGGGCGGTAAAAATGCCCGCCGGGCCCGCGCCGACGATCACAACGTCTTTGTGCATGGGGAACCTCCTTTTCGCTCCGCCCATCGGGCGGGTGTGGTAAATGGAACTGAACCTCCTGTATCATACCGGAGCCGGAGCCGGTTGTCAAGGCGGGCATTGTCTTCCTCTCTCCATACTCATTCGCTTTTCAGCCGCCGTTCCCCGGATTTTCGGCGGATTTTCCATAAAAACTGTTGACATTCCAAAATCTCACTGCTATAATAAGCAGGCCGCTTTGAATGGGCCCAAGCGCGTCCGAGGACGCCGCCTACGACAGCGAGCCCGTAAAGGAGCGCGGTAAGTGCTTCATAATAAAGGAAAGCGAGGTGCAAAAGGTATGCACGCAATCATTGTTACCGGCGGTAAGCAGTACAAGGTGGCGGAGGGCGACACTCTGTTCATCGAGAAGCTGCCCGCAGAGGCCGACAGCCAGGTGGTATTCGACGAGGTTCTGGCCATTCTGGACGGCGACAACGCCACCATCGGCACCCCCACCGTGGCCGGCGCCAAGGTGGAGGCCACCGTTCTGAAGAACGGCAAGGGCAAGAAGATCCGCATCTTCAAGTATAACCCCAAGAAGGGCTACCGCAAGCGTCAGGGCCACCGTCAGCCCTATACCAAGGTCGAGATCAAGAAGATCAGCGCGTAAGGGATGACGACCGTCACGTTTTATACGGAGGGGAGCCGGATCACCGGCTTTGACGCGTCCGGCCACAGCGGCTATGCCGAAGAGGGCGGGGACATTGTCTGCGCCGCCGTCACCAGCACGGTGCGCCTCATCGAGTGCGTGCTGAACGATGTGATGGGCCTGTGCGCCTCAGTGAAGGTCAATGAAAAGACCGCCCTGATTTCCCTTCGTATCCCCGGCTCCCTGGGACAGACCGCCGAGAGTACCTGCCAGACCCTTCTGACGGGGATGATGGTCTACCTCACGGAGCTTCACAGCGAGTATCCCGGTTATATAGAGGTGCTGGAGGGTGAATAAGCTCTCCCCCTCTGCCCGCATCTTACAGAAAGGATGGCATAACGAACATGATGAACATTGGACTGCAGTTCTTCGCCCATAAGAAGGGCGTTGGTTCCACCAAGAACGGCCGTGATTCCGAGAGCAAGCGTCTCGGGCCCAAGCGCGCCGACGGCCAGCACGTTCTGGCCGGCAACATCCTGGTCCGCCAGCGCGGCACCCATATCCACCCCGGCGTGAATGTGGGCCGCGGCAGCGACGACACCCTGTTCGCCAAGGCGGACGGCGTGGTTCGCTTTGAGCGTCTGGGCAAGGATCGGAAGCAGGTTTCTGTTTACGAGGCTTGATGAAACAAAAAAGAGCCGCCGTGCAATCGCACGGCGGCTCTTTTTTGCGCTCTGTCCAAACCGCCACAGGGGGCTGCCTTCCGGCAGCCCCCCGCAGCGTGAGTTACCCCACATGAGAAAGTAAAACGCTGTTATTCAACAGGTTTTCGCAGAAATGATACGGACCTTGACCGCAGCGCTCTTAGAACCTGTATTCATAATCGGGGGATGCCGGATGGACGAGGATTTTTCTCGTCAGACAAGGAGATTTTCCGCAGCCATACTGACGTATGGCGAGGGAAATCGACGCAGTATGGCGGGAAAAAGACCGGCCAGACAACGTGCTGCGGTTGTGAATACAGGTTCTTAGCGAGGGCCTCCGTTTTGGCTATTGTGCCAAGAAGATGCTGAGCCGTGTAAGGGCCTGGGCTCCCTCAGCCCGTGTAGCCTGAGCGGAGGCATCCAGCCGGCCCTCTTTCTTGCCGGAAAAGATCCCGTTGGAGGCGGCCCACAGTGCGTCCTGAGAGGCAATGTCCCCGTCCTGGAATTGACCGGCATCCGCCGGGTCCGCCCCGGCCTTGCCCTTGTAGGCGGCGCAGGCGCGGATGGCCTTGCCAATTCGTCCCGGGTGACGGCGGCGGAGCCGGTAGGGATGCCGGCGGCCTTGGTCCAGGAGGCAAACCCTTCTGTGGGCGAACCGGCCCGAATGTACAGGGCCTGCGCCAAATCACCGGCGGTCAGGGGGGCGTTGGGGGAGAAGGTTCCGTTGGCAGTCATCATGCCGTTGTCCAGCACGTGGCGCACTGCATCGGCGTACCAGGCATTTGCGGACACGTCAGAGGCCAGGGGCAGGGGATTCACGGCGAGGGAGCCGTCGCTGTTCCGGCTGAACTGCCGGAAGAACGCCCACATGCGCTGTGCGGAGTCAGGATAGGCGCTGTGACCCATCTCGGACACGGATGTGAGAATGGTATAGACATTGCCGTCCCTGCTCTTCATCTCATGGATGGTCATGACAGCCTCGTCATCACTGTGAGCAGGCCGGGGACAGTAGGTATAGGTTTTGTCGGTCTTCATCCCGTAATACTTGCCCAGACTTTCATCATAGATGCCGTTGTACGCAAATCCGTTAGCGTTGGCCAGCTGCTGGCAATGGCGGCCTCGCTGTTCATGGGGAAGAGATTGTAGAACTCTTTCTCACCGGCTACCCAGAACGTAGGGATGCTTCGGTCCGGATCGGGCAGAGAGACCTTTCCCATGCCCGGAATACCCTCTGTGGGGGCGATGGCGGCAAAGCGGTCGGGACGCTCAAAGCCCAGGGTCCAGGACTTCATGCCGCCCATGGAGTAACCGGTGGCGTAGACCCGGCCGGCATCCACCGCCCGCTGGTCGATCATAAAGTCCACCAGCTCCAGGATTTCGTCAGTATTCACAAGATTGTGGGCATTGATCGCCACTACAATAAAGTTTTCCTGGTCCGCCACGATGGGCCAGTTGGTCAGCTGGACATATCCCTCCGGATGCTGGTTGCTGCCGTGGGAGACCAGCACCAGGGGGTATTTCTCTGTCTTGCTGTTCACATCCACTCCCTTGGGCACGTATTGGTAGTATTCCATGGTGTTGCCCTTGGAGGAGGTAAAGGTCTCAATGCTCTCCCGGATGCCATAGTCGGAGTAAACATAGTACTTGTCCAGATAGGTCACTCCGTCGCTCATGCTGATGCGGTTGATCCGGCGCATGTCATGCCAGGCGCTCAGGTTGTCTGTCCGCTCGAACGCATCGGCGTAATGATAGGCGGCGCTGAAGCCGTCTACCACATTGTTCCACTGCTGAACCAGATAGGTGGAATCGGGAGTGTCCAGATACGTTTTGACAAACTCCTGGGCGCTGCCCTCGGCGAAGGTGTAGGAGCGGAAGCGTCCGGCGTACATGACGCCGTCCTCGGTGACGCCTGTGTCATAGGTCCCCGCCTGCTCCAGGGTGTAGGTGTAGTCGTCGGTGACGTTGGTGGCCAGAGCCTGCATGACGGTGTAGTCCTCCTCTGTCCAGGAGGTGCCGTTGGAGGGGCTGACAAAGACGATGTGTCCGCTCTCCTCCTGGGCCATCTGGTCAAAGCCGCCCCGGGTCAGGGTGTCCGCCGCGGTCTCCGCGGTCCAGGCCCCGTCCCCCAGGACAAAGATCACCGGGGTGCTGTTGCCCCGGAATTTGAAGTCCTCCGGCGTGTAACGGAAATAGGTAGTCTGCTTATCCGGCGGCGTCTCAGAACCCTTTATCACCGGATAGGCGATCTGGGCCTCCGCCACCGTGCCGGATGAATGTTCCTCCGCCAGGGCCGCCGCACTCAGCGAAGCGGCCAGGACCAAACTGAGCAGAATGGAAAGTATTCGTTTCATGTTGTTGCCTCCTCGATTTTTATTGTATGATTCAGCGGAGCGGGGTCCGCAGAAGCATCCTGTTTCTGTGTCGTTTCCCAGCGGGGTGCGCGCCTGATCTACATAGAATCGGGATCGTCCCGGAATTTTTCCATCCGCTGCAGCTGTTCCTTCGAAATACAGACCTTTCCCCTTGCGATGGACAGCATCCCCGCCTCCCGCAGGCGGTACAGGCAGCGCTCCAGCGTTTTTGGGCTGAAAAACGCCTCGCTGGAGATCTCCGAGCGGGTCTTCTGCACCACATACCGGGAACCGGGCTCATGGGGGGCCGTTTCGCAGTATTGCAGGAGATAGATCACCGTCTTCTCCAGATTGGGCCGAAACGCGGCATGACCCCGGCTGACTGACAGATTGTAGTTCTTTTTCGCCAACACCTGGGAGAACAGGAGCAGCAGCCGGGGATATTCCATCATGGCCTCCACGAACTGCTCC
>JAAZZJ010000124.1:0-7183 GCA_014237695.1 Oscillospiraceae bacterium
TGGTGGCCCTGATGAACTGCCTCACCAATCCGCCCGTTGTCCTGCTCTATCACACCGCCGCGGGGCTGTGGCATTGGAACGCCGTCCTGGTGACCCTGGTCCTGGAGGCGGCGGCGGTGGTCGTGGAGTGGCAATGCTGCCGGGCGTATTCGGAGCAGATCAAGCGCCCCTTCCTCTTCGCGCTGCTCATCAATCTGTTTTCCTATGGCGCGGGCTGCGCCGTCAATCTTTTATAGACAGGAGGTCCCTTATGAAAAAGCAAAAACAGTTGACCGTATCCCTGGCTCTGCTGGCCGCGCTGCTGTTGACGGTCCCAGCCTATGCCGACGCCATCATGCCGGGTCCCGGGGAGGTTGCGGCCACCCTGGCGGAACGGTATCTGCCCTGGCTCCTGGTGGGAGCGGCGGCAGGCGTCACCGTGTACCTGCTGCGAAAATTCTGGACAAAGAAAAAGTGAGGTGTTTCACGTGAAACATTTGTTCTCGTCATTCCTGACCCTGGTCATGCTCCTGGCCCTGTCGGCCCCGGCCTACGCGGACGTCATGTGGGAACCCAACGGCAACTACTTTTACGATACCCACCGGGACCAGTGCGAATACGAAAACCGGGGCTATTACGCCAATGGCAGGGAGGGCTTCATTACCCTCTGGGACGCTCCAAATGGAGGCACGGTGCGCGCCCAGTTTCAGAACGGGGAGCAGATGTGGGTCTATTACATCTATCGTGACAGGTGGGCGCTGACCGCCTATTGGACAGACGGCGAGGAGACCTCCGGCTGGGTCCCTCTGGCGGACCTCTCCCTGGTTTATGACTTTATTTCCTTTGAGGAGGAGTATGCGGACCAAATTCGGCCCTACAACGGCGAGTTCGCAGACTATGCCGGTGACGCGGCGGAGGTCAACTTCTACAGCTACCCCGGCTCGAAGGGGATCAGTATGACCTGGGAGACCGGCGGCAGCTGGCATGTGCTGGACAACCTCACCGGAACGGCGGAGAATGACAGCTATATCTCCCAGATATTTGTGGACGAAAACGGCCTGACCTGGGGATACGTGAGCTATATGTACGGCCGGCTCAACGCATGGTTCTGCCTGGATGAACCGGATGGCACGGACTTCCCGGTGCGGGAAGTCTCCACGGCGGAGCTGATCCCGGCGCGGACGCCTGTGCTGCCCGTTAAGGGGTACACACCTTATATCCTGGTGGCGGCGGTAGCAGCCGTGACGGGGGGACTGCTGTTTTTCTTTTACGGCAAACGGCGGAAAACGACCAAGTAACCCTTGCAGACAAACTCAGTTTCGGGTACAATAGGGGACTGAGGTGACCGCTGTGAAAAGAGAGTACAAGCCCTTAGGGCTGTATGTTCATATCCCGTTCTGCAAGAGCAAGTGCATTTACTGCGACTTCTACTCCCTGCCGGGCGGCGAGGGGAAGATGGACCGCTACGTCTCCGTCCTGTGCCGCCAGCTGGCGGAGATCGCCCCCCGAACTGCCGCGCATGCGGTGGATACCGTCTATTTCGGCGGCGGCACTCCCTCCTGGCTGGGGGAGAAGCGGCTGCGGCAGATCTTGAAGACGGTGGAGAAGCACTACCGTCTGGCGAAAAAGCCGGAGATCACCCTGGAGTGCAACCCGGACAGCGCCGGGGACTGGAAGGTCCTCCGCGCCCTGCGCCGGGCCGGGTTCAACCGGATTTCTCTTGGCGTCCAGTCCGCCAGCGATGAGCATCTGAAAGCTTTGGGACGGCCCCATACCTTCGCTCAGGCGGAGGAGGCGGTGGCCGCCGCCCGGAAAGCGAAGATTAAAAATCTGTCCCTGGATCTGATCTACGGTCTGCCGGGGCAAACCCTGGAGAGCTGGAGGGAGACCCTGGAAAGGGCTGCCTCTCTGGCTCCGGAGCATTTGAGCTGCTACGGCCTGAAGGTGGAGGAGGGGACCCCTCTGTGGGACATGCAGGGGTCCCTGGAGCTGCCGGACGACGACCTCCAGGCGGACATGTACCTGTGGACAGTGGAGCGCCTGGGGGAGCTGGGGTACCAGCAGTATGAGATTTCCAACTTCGCCAAGCCCGGGTACGAATCCCGGCACAATCTGAAATACTGGATGCTGGAGGAGTATGCCGGCTTCGGTCCCGGCGCTCACTCCGATCTGGGAGATGTGCGCTACGCCTATGTCCGGGATCTGGCGGCGTACTGTGACGGCGTGGAGAATCAGGGAGACATTCTCTCGGAGAACGACCGGATTCCCCAGCGGGAACGGGATGTTGAGTACATCATGCTGGGCCTTCGGACCGCAAAGGGAATCTCCAGACAGGAGTTCGAGTACCGCTTCCGGCTGCCTTTCTCTCCGGTGCAGGAGGTTCTGGAGCGGTTTGAGCAGAGCGGGCACGCCGTTCTGCGGGGAGGCCGCTGGCGTCTGACGCCGGAGGGCTTCCTGCTCTCCAATCAGATTATTGGTCAGGCATTGGAGGCATTGGCCGGGGAAAAGCTGCGCCGGGAGGAGGCCGCCGCCAGGCACGACTACCGGGTGCGGTGAACAGCAAAGCGCGCTCCAGGAGACAAGCTCCTGGGGCGCGTTTTGTTCAAAAAGAGGCACAGTATTCCCGCGATTTTTGCCTTGCCGGGCGGCAAAATTCCTCATTCAGGCCCTATCCCCGCCTGTGGATACAGGCTCTTAGTCCGCCAGCCTCAGGTCGCCCTCCCGGATCCAACCGATTTTCCGGAAAAATTTGCCGAAGGCCAGGCACAGCACGGCGGGCAGGATAAAGGAGATGAGAACAAGCCCCAGCCAGTCCACAGCTCCCGGGACAATAGCCGCCGCCCCGTTGGCAATGGCCCGTTCACTGGGGGCGACCCAGCCTGTCCACACGCCGATCTGCCCAACCAGACCGCAGGTCCCCATACCGGAGGACACCGGCGGGCCGTTCATCTCCATCCGGAAGATGCAGGTGGAGACCGGCCCGGTAACTGCGGAGGTCAGGATGGCGGGCAGCCAGATTCTGGGATTCTTCACAATATTGCCCATCTGCAGCATGGAGGTGCCCAGGCCCTGACTCACCAGTCCGCCCCATCCGTTTTCCCGGAAGGACAGCACGGCGAAGCCGACCATGTTTGCGCAGCACCCGGCTACCGCCGCGCCGCCTGCCAGCCCGGTGAGACCGAAGGCCGCGCAGATAGCCGCCGAGGAGATGGGCAGGGTCAAAGCCGCGCCGATGACTACGCTGACGATGATGCCCATGAGGAAGGGCTGCAGGTCGGTGGCCCACATGATGATGTTCCCCACCGCCGTGGCGGCAGTGCCGATAACCGGCGCCCACCAGGCCGAGAGGCCCACGCCTGTCAGGATCGTCACCAAGGGCGTTACCAGGATGTCCACCCGAGTCTCCTTGGAGACGGCCTTGCCGCACTCGGCGGCGATGATGGCGATGAACAGCACCGCCAGCGGCCCGCCGGCTCCCGATTGATTCGGGATGAGCGTGGTGCTGCCCAGGGCGTTGGCGGCGTACCCCACTGTGGCAAGAGAGAAGAGTACCAGCGGCGGCGCCTGGAGCGCAAAGCCAATGGCAACCGCCATGGCCGGTCCGCTCATAGCCGAGGCATAGCCTCCCGCGTCTGCCAGGAAAGCCAGTCCCGTCTGCTCCCCCAGCGTTTTGACAATGGTGCCGATGAGCAGGGAGCAGAACAGGCCCTGGGCCATGGCTCCCAGGGCTTCGATGCCGTACCGTCTGGCGGAGAGTACGATGTTCTTGCGCCGCAGAAATGCGTTTACTGTTTCCATTTTTATGTACCTGCTTAATCAGTCTGGCAATGTGTCATGACACATGCTTGTCTCATTGTAGTCAATTCTCAGGATTTGTCAAGACCTTTCTTGACTTTCCGGAAAAAAACAGGTATAGTTGGAAACGGGTTAGAGGAGGTTAACTGTTTATGAAACCGCTGCGTTTTCTGACTGCTCTATGGACGCTGCTTCTCCTGACCGGATGTGGGGATTCTGCTGCCACGGCGGAGGAAGATCTTCCTTGCCGGACAGAGGTAATGGCGATGGACACCATCATGACGCTGTCCGTCTACAATCAGCCCGCTGAAGAAGGGATGGAAGTTCTCCGCAAAGCCATTGTTTGCATTGAGGAATTGGAAGCTCTTTTGTCCGTCACCGATGAAAATAGTGAGATTTATCAAGCCAACCACGCCGGCAGCAGTCCGGTCCCCTTGTCGGAGGACACCCGGGAACTGCTGGAGGAGGCCTTGGCCCTCTGCGGGGAGACCGGGGGCGCTCTGGATGTCACCGTCTACCCGGTGGTTCGCGCCTGGGGCTTCACTGCCGGGGACTACCGGGTGCCGGAAGCGAAGGAGGTATCCGCCCTGCTGGAGAAGGTCGGTTATGACCGGGCGGAGCTGGACGGGGACCGGCTCACGCTCCCGGAGGGAACGGAGCTGGACTTGGGCGCCGTAGCCAAGGGCTATACCGGGGACCGGCTGATGGAGCTGTTCCGGGAGGCGGGAATTTCTTCCGCTATCGTGGAGCTGGGGGGCAATGTCCAGGCCCTTGGGGCCAAGCCGGACGGCGAGTCCTGGCGTATCGCGGTGCAGGCCCCCGAAGGGGGCTATGCCGGTGTGCTGGAGATCACGGACAAGGCGGTGGTCACCTCCGGCGGATACCAGCGTTACTTCGAGAAGGACGGGGAGACCTATATCCACATCATCGATCCCTCTACCGGCTATCCCGCCCGGACCGGCCTGGCCTCTGTGACCATTGTAGCGGACAGCGGCCTCTTGGGAGACGGCCTGTCCACGGCGCTGTTTGTTATGGGCCGGGAGAAAGCGGAGGACTACTGGCTCTCCCATCCGGATTTTGAGTTTATTCTTCTGGAAGAGGATGGGACGGCGGTCATTACTGAAGGGCTGGAGGGCAGCTTTTCCCTCTTCGGGGATTGGGCAGGGCGCCCTTTGGAGGTAGTCCGGAGGGAGGCACTTCATACGCAATAGCTATGAAGACGTATACAGGATAAGTATTTGCTATTTTCCCGTGCCGGATATATAATGATGGCACAAAATAAACAGGAGGATGATTATGCCGGTTCTTTTCTCAATGCCCCAGGAGCGTGCGCCGCTATGAACACCCGCCTTTTGGAGATTCTGGCAGATTCGTTTCCCAAGATTCTGATTCCCGGCCTGACGGTCACAATCCCCCTCACCGCGATTTCCTTCAGTCTGGCCATGGTGATTGCGGTGGCTATGGCGCTGGTGCAGTTTGCCCGGGTACCGGTGCTTACCCAGCTGTGCCGGTTCTATATCTGGGTTTTTCGGGGGACGCCTCTGCTGGTACAGCTGTTTACCGTGTTTTTCGGGATGCCGAAAATGGGAATACGCATTGACCCCTTCCCGGCGGCGGTGATCGTGTTCTCTCTCAACGAGGGAGCCTACTGCGCCGAGACCGTCCGGGCAGCGCTGGAGTCCGTGCCGGCGGGCCAGCTGGAGGCGGGGTACTGCGCGGGGATGACCTGGATGCAGACCATGAGGCGGATCATCCTGCCCCAGGCCATGCGCACGGCTTTCCCGCCTCTGTCCAACTCCCTCATTGCCATGGTGAAGGACACCTCCCTTGCCGCAAACATCACGGTGGTGGAGATGTTTCGGGCTGCCGAGCAGATCAACGCCCGGGTCTATGAACCTCTGGCGCTGTACATAGAGGTGGGCCTCATTTATCTGATGTTCTCCACGGTGCTGACCTGGCTCCAGCGGGCAGGGGAGCGGAAGCTGGGCGCTTATGAGAATCAGGAGGTGTAGCCTGTGCTGGAAATCCAAAATGTAACCAAGTCCTTTGGCGCTCTGGAGGTGCTGCGGGGTGTGGACCTCACGGTGGAAAAGGGAGACGTGGCGGCCATTATCGGTCCCAGCGGCTCCGGGAAGACTACGCTTCTGCGGTGCATGAACTTTTTGGAGCGGGCCGGGAGCGGTACGATGATCTTTGACGGGGAACGCGTTGACCTGGCCAGGGTCTCCGGGAAGGAGGCGGCACGGCTGCGGAGGAAGACGGCCTTTGTGTTTCAGAGCTACAACCTTTTCCGGAACAAGACCGCCCTCCAGAATGTTACCGAGGGGCTGACCGTGGCCCGAAAAATTCCCAGGGAGCAGGCGGCGGAAACCGCCCGCCGGGCCCTCCGGAAGGTGGGAATGCTGGACCGGGCGGATCACTACCCCCACCAGCTGTCCGGCGGACAGCAGCAGCGGGTGGCCATTGCCCGGGCCATCGCGCCGGACCCGGAGATTATCTACTTTGACGAGCCCACCTCCGCCCTGGACCCGGAACTCACCGGGGAGGTGCTGGCCGTTATGCGGCAGCTGGCGGAGGAGGGAATGACCATGCTGGTGGTCACGCATGAGATGGGCTTTGCCCGGAATGTGTCCAGTAAGGTGGTTTTCATGGAAGACGGCCGGATCGTGGAAAGCGGAACCGCGCGGGAGCTGTTTGAACACCCGCGTCAGCAGAGGACCCGGGCGTTTTTGCAGACTGTCCCGGGTGTGGCTGAATAAAAATAAGGAGAACATATCATGAGAATACAGCATAAAATTCTTGCGGCGCTGCTGTGCGCCGCGCTGTTCCTTCTGCCCGGATGCGGCCAGAAGGACGGCGGCGATCTTTTGACCGTCATCCGGGAAAAGGGTGAGATCGTGATCGCCATGGAAGGCACCTGGGCGCCTTGGGGGTATCATGACGGGAGCGGCGCGCTGGTGGGCTACGACGTGGAGGTGTCCCAGGCCATCGCGGAAAAACTGGGGGTGACTCCCGTTTTTGTTGAGGGCGAGTTCAACGGCCTGCTGGCAGGCCTGGAGGCCCGGCGGTACGACATCATGGTTAACGGCGTGGACATCGATGAAAGCCGGCAGGAGAAGTACGACTTTTCCATCCCCTACGCCTATAACCGAACCGCCGTCATCGTCCGCAGGGATGACAGCTCCATTCAATCCATGGAGGACCTGAGCGGCAAGAACACCGCCAACACGCTGGACAGCACCTATGCCGCCGTGGCGGAGCGGTACGGCGCTTCCGTTACCGGTGTGGATGATTTCATCCAAACCATTGAGCTGCTTACCAGCGGGCGTATTGACGCAACCCTTAACGCCGAAGTGAGTTACTACGACTATATGGCCCAGCATCCCGAGGCCGGTGTGAAGATTGCCTG
>JAAZZJ010000124.1:7193-7435 GCA_014237695.1 Oscillospiraceae bacterium
GGAGGCCACCCAGGTGGCCATCCCTATGCGCAAGGGGGAGGAGACCTCCGCCCTGCGGGAGACCATTGACCGGGCTCTGACAGAGATGGCAGAGGACGGCACCCTGACGGAGCTGTCTGTCAAATATTTCGGTACGGATATTACCCAAAGCAGGTAACAGGAAAACGGTGATGCCGGATCTTTGCCCGGCATCACCTCTGTGTGTCAAAAAAGTGGCGTAGCCACTTTTTTGAGAAGGGTTT
>JAAZZJ010000125.1 GCA_014237695.1 Oscillospiraceae bacterium
TGAAATTGATGGGCTCAGCGCCGAAGACGCCGATGATCTGGTTGATGACGCCCCCCATCTCTCCGGAGGAGGAGGGATACTCCAGAAACACCTGCACCAGACCGGCCATCACCACCCAGGACAGGAAGTAAGGCAGATAGACCGCCGTCTGTACCACGCTTTTGGTCCGCTTCAGCCGCAGCTCGTTCAGCATCAGGGCCAGGAAGATCGTAAACACCGAACCGATCACCAGGTATTCGCAGTTGTAAATCAGGGTGTTTTTCAGCGCCCGCCAGAAATCCGGGTCCATGCACATGGTCTCGAAGTGGTCCAGCCCCGCCCAGGGGGACCCCCACACACCCAGCGCCGGCTTGTAGTCCTTGAACGCCAGCTGGATGCCGTACATGGGGCCGTAGTGGAACACGATCATAAAAATAAATCCCGGCACCACCAGCATATAGAGGAACCAGTACCGGCGCAGGTACTTCCAGAACCGCCGCCCCCGGTCCCGGCATCGTTCCAGCGTTCCCAACGGCGGTGTCCGAGCTGCTCCATCTTTCTTCTTCTGCATCATCACATCACCCTTCAATTAATAATATTCAAAATATTAGCTAGCTTAATATCCGTTTTGCCGGGGTTTGTCGATGCAGCGCGCAGAGTTTTTTGTTAATAGCATCAACTTAGTCTTGATTTATCGCGCCTTTTAGTGTAGTATATCAACAAGTTGCCCGTATGTCAATTAGTTCATCCATAAAAAATTGATAATTTTTTACGCGAGTGCTTTAGTTTTTATTAGCAATTATTTTTAGTATTAAACTAATAATTTTTGAATGAACAAAAAGGAGCGTCCTATGAACTATCGAATCGCATTTATCGGCTACGGCCTGCGCTCGAAGACCATGCTGTCCGCTTTCCGGGATCTGGAGGCCGGCGTGGAGGCCGCCGCAGTCTGCGAACCCGATCCGGAGGCGGCACGCGCCGGTACGGAGGGAGATCCCCTCTTCGCCTCCGCCTCCTATTACACGGACCCGGTGCAGATGCTGGAGGAGTGCCGTCCCGACGGCGTCTTCATCGGTACCCGGTGCCCCCTGCACACCCCTATGGCCCTGAAAGTCCTGGACCGCCGCCTGCCCCTCTTTCTGGAGAAGCCTGTCGCCATCAGCGAGGCGCAGCTGGCCGCCCTGGCGGAAGCCGGGCGGGGACAGGAGGACAGAGTGGTGGTGTCCTTTCCCCTGCGGCTGTGCGCCGTCGTCCAGGAGATGAAGCGCATCGTATCCTCCGGCGTCCTGGGCCGTCTGACCATGGTGCAGGCTATAAATAATGTGCCCTATGGAAGCGTTTACTATCACAGCTGGTACCGGGACCCCTCCCTGACCGGCGGACTGTTCCTGCAAAAGGCCACCCACGACATCGACTACATCTCTTATCTTACCGGTGAGACTCCCGTTCAGGCCTTTGCCCAGACAGCCAAGCTCTATTTCAAAGGAGACCGCCCGGCAGGCCTCCGCTGTCCGGACTGTCCGGACTACCGCACCTGTCCGGAGAGCAGCTACGTGGTGGAGCGCATTCAAAAGGACGACGTTCAGGGGGACGCCTGCTGCTTCGCCGTGGATACCGGCAACGAGGACAACGCCTGCGCCATCTTCACCTGCCCCAGCGGGCTGCTCATCAGCTACAGCCAGAGCTTCGTGGTCAAGCGCACCGGCGCACGCCGGGGCTGCCGCCTGATCGGCACCGAGGGCAGCGCGGAATTCGACTTCTACACCGGCGAGATCCGCCACGACGACTACCGCACGCCTCAGACGGTGACCCACAGGATCATCAACACCGGCAACCACTTCGGCGGGGACCAGCGGCTGGCCCTTGCCTTCCTGTCGGTGATGGACGGAAAGCCCTCGCCAGCCGGGCTCACCAGCGGGCTTGCCAGCGCCGCCTGCTGTCTGGCGGCCCGGCGCTCCGGGGAGACGGGCCGGCCGGAGGCGGTACCCGCTTTTCTCCCCTGACCGCTTCGGGCAGCCCGGATGCAGGGAATAGGCTTCAAATCTGAATGTGGAGGATACACGATGAAACAGCAAACGCGCAGCGCATCTGCGGTGGGACATGAGCGCCGCACGATATACCTTCCGCCCCAGCGTCCCGGCTTTGCCGCCTGGACCGCCGCCTTCGATTATGGAGACGGCCGTCTGGGGCTGAGCTTCAAGGAGACCGTCCGGGAAAAGAACACCGGTTTCCGCCCGCCCAGGCTGGAGCTGGGCGAAGCCGTCGGCGCGCCGGTGTCCTACTGTTCCGTGGAATGCGGCGGATCCGAGGAGCAGTCCTACCGGGTGTACCTCCTTTCCGAGGACGGCGGGCGGAGCTACCGGGAATCGGGCCGCTGTCCTCTGGAGGAGGGCCCCTTCTGCTGCACCGGCTTCCCGGACGGACGGGTCGTGGGGCTGACGTGCCCGGACCGCAACGCCGGCGGCACCGGCGGGGGAGACGGCATTTTGGTGCGGGAGAGCCGGGACGGCGGGACCACCTGGCGCACCACAGACCGGCTTCTGGAAGGATGCGCTCCCTATCTGTGGCGGATCCGCCGCCTGCGGGACGGCTCCTTTCTGCTGCTGGCCAGCATGTACGGCACTCCCTGGGGCGAAGGACTGCCCCGGGCCACCCGGAACACCATGCTGCCGGGAGAGACGTATCTGAATAAGATCCAGACCTTCCTGCTGCACAGCCGGGACGGCGTCCGGTACTCCGGCCCCCACTATGTCCTCCCCGGCACCGGCGCCCACGAGTACGATATGGTGGAGCTGTCCGACGGGACGCTGCTGCTGCTGGCGGGAGACGTGCAAGCCACTCCCGCGGCCAGACAGCTGGTCCGCCGTCAGGGGGACCGCTTCCTGAACGGCCCCCTGCTCCCCATCGGTTCGGGAGGTCCCCCGGATCCGGAAAAGGATCCCCAGGGCGGTTTCCTGCCGGAGAGTATCGTCTGTCTGGAGGGGGACCTTCTGGTGGGCGCACGGCGCAACAAGCCTTACAGCTGCTCCGCCGATCTGGGGAACAACTGGTCCCCGCTGCCCGGAATCCCTGCCAGCCTGTACCAGCCCAGCCTCCAGCTTCTGCCGGACGGCTCCCTGGCCTGCTTCGGCCACTTCGGAGGAGACGTGGCTCTGGGGCAGGCGGATATGTATATCGCCGCCGACTTCTTCCGGGTGGAGGGGCAGCCTCCGGCTGCGGCGGAGCTGTCTCTGGAACGGCTGATGACGCCGGAGCAGGATCAGTACCGCAACGCCTACACTGCCGTCCTGACACAGGGCGGCATCCCCCTGCCCGGTCAGAGGGTCGTCTTCCGCTTCACGCCCTACTGGGATCCGGACGGAACCGCATGTACCCACGCCCAGAACGATGCCCCCATCCGTGTGGAGACGGTCACCGATGCCCAGGGCCGGGCGGAGGCATCCGTCCCCGCCTTTGACCGGATCGCGGACATCCATTTTTACTATAATGTGGACGCCCGGTTTCCCGGGGACGGCAAGAGCCTCCTCCCCTGCGCCAGTCCGATGCGCTGCGAGGCAGCGATGACCCCCCGGCGGCGCTGTCTCCGTCCCTACGCCGCCTATCTGGCGGGCGGCGTCCTCTATGTATCCCGGGAACTGGAGGAAGCTTTCCCGGACATCTATGCGCTGCTGGCTCCGCAGTGCGGTCAGGACCCGGCGGAAGGGCCCGCCTCCCTGCCTCAGGCACTGGCCTCCGCGCTGCTGGAAGCCGGTGTGCTGATCCGGACGGGAGACGCGCTCAACTGGGCCCCCAGCACCCACGCGCCGGTCCCACTGGCCGGCGTGAAGCCCATGGGTCGCGGGGACTGGTACGAATGAATCCTCTCCCTGAAAAACAATAATAAAGCCCTTACCGGCGGCAGCGCCGGTAAGGGCTTTTGCTGTCTATTCGCCTGTCCCTTCCGCCTTTTATTTTGCCCAGAGTGGCAGAGTGTTGTGCAAAAAGAATGGAGGGAAAAAAGAGACACGGTTTGCAGGTCTCTGTGGAATGAAGTTGCGACACACCTGTTTGACGCCGCCGGAGTGGCCTATCCCACGGAGGAGTGGACCTGGGACGACATGACCGATGCCTCCCAGAAGATTTACGACGCCACCGGCAAGTACGGATATATGGCCTATAACGACGAGCAGCTGGGCTATTGGAACTTCGTCTATCAGAAGGGCGGCTACATACTGGACCCGGAGACCAATCTCCACGCCGGGTACACCCAGCCCGCCACAGTGGAGGCCATCCGGTACTACGTGAGCCTCCAGCAGAACGACTGGTGCCCTGACCAGAATTACTTTGCCGAGACCAGCCCCGGCACCTCCTTTTTCTCCGGCATGGGCTCCATGTTCCTGGAGGGCAGCTGGAACCTCCTCAGCGAAATGAAGAATTACCCCGACATGGTGGGCAAATGGGACATCGCCATGCTGCCCCGGTGTCCCGATCCCGTTTCCGGCGACGGCCGGGGTTCCATCTCCAACGGCCTGTGCTACTCCACCGCCGCCCGGGGAAAGAACCTGGAGGTGGTCAAGGACGTACTCCGCTTCTTCGGCAGCGAGGAGGGCCAGCGTATCCAGGGCGAGTCCGGCGCGGCTATCCCCGCCTACCTGGGCCTGGAGGACACCTGGTCCAAGTCTTTCGGCGAGTTCGGCTATATGCTGGACCTGGAGCAGTGCTACGGTCAGTTTGACTACGCCGTGCAGTACATCAACAACGCCAGCCGCCGCAAGTGGAAGTCCAACGTGGCCGATGAGATGGTCAAGGTTTACAACGGCGCCGGCATCGACAGCTCCCTGGCCCGGATGCAGGAGATTGCCGATGAGTACGTCACGTCTGACTGAACGTGAGAGGAGGGTATTTTCTTGAAGAATAAGCTAAAACTGTCCGCCGCCGCCCGGCGGGAGGAGAACTGGGGCTGGTTCATGGTGGCGCCCACCATCATCGGCCTGATTCTTCTGAACCTGTGGCCCTTCGTCCAGACTGTCTACGCCAGCTTCTGCGAACACCTGGGCTTCGGCCACTACAAATTCATTGGCCTGAAAAATTACGTGGACATGTTCGGGAACACCGAGTTCTGGAAGGCCACATGGAACACCATCTTCTTTTGTATCCTCACCGTGCCGGTGGGCGTGATTCTGGCCCTCTTCGTGGCGATCCTGCTCAATGCCAAGGTGAAGTTCAAGGGCGGCTTCCGCACCCTGTTCTTCCTGCCCCTTGTGTGCGCCCCCGCCGCCGTGGCCATGGTGTGGCGCTGGATCTTCAACGGCGAGTACGGCATCCTCAACCAAATGCTGGGGGCCAGGATCCAGTGGATCACCGACCCCAAGACAGCTGTGATCGCCGTGGCCATCGTCTCCGTGTGGAGCAGCATCGGCTATGACGCGGTGCTGCTGCTGGCGGGCCTCCAGAATATCCCCAAGACCCTCTACGAGGCCAACAGCATCGACGGCGCGGGCAAGGTCCGGCAGTTCTTCACCATCACCCTGCCCATGGTTTCCCCCACCATGTTCTCCGTACTCATCATGCGCCTGATGGCCTCCATGAAGGTGTACGACCTCATCTACATGATGGCGGACGAGACCAACCCGGCGCTGACAGATATGCAGAGCCTGATGTACCTGTTCTACCGCTCCTCCTTTGTGGCAGGGGAGCGGGGCTACGGTTCCGCCATCGTGGTGTGGACCGTGGGCCTGATCCTTCTGGTGACCCTGATTCAGTTCCTGGGTCAGAAGAAGTGGGTCACCTACGACATTTAAGAGGGAGGCACGACGATGAAAAGTACGGATTCCCTGCGGCGCGCTTACGCCGTCAACAAGTTTATCACATATTTCTTCCTGATTCTGGGCGCGCTCATCATGGTCTTCCCCTTCGCGTGGATGATCCTCACCAGCTCCAAGACCGTTGCGGAGAGCCTGGCGGTGGACCCCGTGGTCATCTTCCCCGCCAAGTGGATGCTGGACAACTTCAAGGAAGCCATTAAGTCCCTGCCCTTCGGCCGGCTGTACTGGAACACCACCCTGATGGTATTCTTCCGGGTGATCTGCGCGGTGCTGTTCAGCTCCATGGCGGGCTACGCCTTCGCCAAGCTGCGCTTCCGGGGCAAGAATCTCCTGTTCGGCATCGTGCTGATCCAGATGTCCCTGCCCAGCCAGATTTTTATCATTCCCCAGTATCAGATGGTTGCCAGGATGGGCATGGCCAACACCATTTTCGCTCTGGTATTTCCGGGCCTGGTCAGCGCCTTCGGCGTGTTCTTCCTGCGCCAGACCTATATGAGCATCCCCGACGAGGTGGGCGAGGCCGCCTATCTGGACGGGTGCAACCAGTGGCAGACCTTCTATAAGGTCATGTTCCCCCTGACAGGGACCTCCGTGGCCGCCCTGACCATCTTCACCGCCGTGTTTGCCTACGGCGATCTGATGTGGCCCCTGGTGGTCAACTCCGACCTGAAAATGATGACCCTTTCTTCCGGCCTGTCCACTCTGAAGGGTCAGTTTACCACCAACTTCCCGGTGCTGATGGCCGGTTCCCTGCTGGCCATGCTGCCTATGATCGTGCTGTATCTGATCTTCCAGCGTCAGTTCGTGGAGGGCATCGCCGGGACGGGCGGGAAATAGGCAGGCAGCGCGCGCGCTGCCGGGGAAGCCGCCTGCGTGCCTGCGGCGTGCGGACGGCGTCCTGCGGACCTGTATCACCGCTCCCCGTAACATCGCTCTATTCTTATCCCCCCCTTTTTCCTCTTTTCGACCGCCCTGGCGGGATTCGCCCGCTGGGGCGGTCACACTAGTTTTTCTGAGGTGATCTTCGATGATTGCTTACAACAAACAGAGCGGGACATTCACCCTGCATACGAAGCATACCACCTATCAGCTGGCGGTCCATCCCACCGGCGTGGTGCAGCACGTCTACTACGGCCCCCGGCTCCGTGACGGCTGCGATCTCACCGGACTGCTCCGGTACGCAGACCGGGGCTTCTCCCCCAATCCGGACGAGGCGGGCACGGACCGGACCTTCTCCCTGGATACGACGCCACAGGAGTACTCCACCTGCGGCGTGGGGGACTTCCGCCTGCCCTCCATCGAGTTTGAGCTGCCCAGCGGAAGCCATACGGCGGACCTGCGGTATGTGCGCAGCCGGATATGGCGGGGCAAGTATGCCCTGGAGGGACTGCCTGCCTTTTTTGGCGGAACGGAGGAGTGGGAAACCCTCTGCGTAGTCCTGCAGGACGATGCCGCCCAGGTGGAGGCAGAGCTGCTTTATGGCGTGCTGGAGGAATACGACCTCATTACGCGGTCCGTCCTGGTGCGGAACCAGGGGACGGAGCCCGTCCGCCTGTGCCGGTGCGCCTCCCTGTGCCTGGATTTCCAGCGCTCTGATCTGGATATGATTACCTTCGACGGCGCT
>JAAZZJ010000126.1 GCA_014237695.1 Oscillospiraceae bacterium
GGGCTGCCCGGTTGCCGCGCGGCACGCGGCACGGGGGTCTGGCGTTTTGGGGTGCTGGGGGGTCAGTTGGGAGAGTTTTCGGAGAAAAGTTCTTCGACAATTTCTTTCGCGGCAGGGAAATGGGCAGAGGGGACGTAAAAGCGGATGAGTTCCGACATGGAACCCGTTTTGATGGCGAGACCGGCGCCCAGGGTACTCTCCTTTACATAGGGAATGGCGTGCTGCTCTAAGACGTCGGCAAGCATACCGGCCCAGACGGGAGGCTTTTCGGTTAAAAAGCGCAGTCCCTCCGAATTGCCAGGGGGCGGAGGCAATGGAGCGGGGGAGGTCAGGGCTTCATAGGTCTCCATGCTCATGATAACAAGGTCGCCATAGCCGTTTTTTGTGATGAAAACAGGCTCGTTCTTCGCATGGCACAGCTCGGATATCTCGGTGGTGTTCCGCAGGTCCGTGATCGGTCTGATCTGTGGCATAAACAGCCCTCCTTTCAATGTACAAAATTATAGCATAATTTTGTACATCTGACAAGAGGATAATTGAGGAGCAGGGCCGCCGGTCAAGCGGGGAGGCGACCTTGCGGGGGGAGCGGGAAGTCCTGGGGACAAGAGCCGGGTCAGCGATTCAATTTGATATGATGGAATCTGTCAGGATATGCCCAGTTGAGATAATCCCCTTCTCTCCTCTGGCAGGTAAAAAGCAGAATCTGCCGCTGAGAGGAGAGTTCAAGGAGATAATCCAGAGCCGCCGCCATGCGCTCATCATCAAAATTTACCAGTGCGTCGTCCAAAAGAATGGGCACCTCATTCTCCGGGGGAAGGACCATCTCGCAGATGGCCAGCCGTACCGCCAGATACAGCTGATCCTCCGTCCCCTGGCTCAGCTGGTTCGCCTCGTGGGGCAGAAGCTGTCCCGCCTCCTGGGCGGAGGGGGTCATGGAGCGGTCCAGAACCACTTTATTATAACGCCCGCCGGTGAGGTTTGTAAAGATGGAAGCGGCGCGCTCCCCCAGGGCGGGGGAAAATCGGGTCTGGAGAGTGGAGTTGGACAGCGCCAGAACCTCCATGGCCAGGGTGATGGCGTCATACTCCCGCTGGAGAATGGCCTGCCGCTCCTCCAGCTCCTGAAGGCGGAGGCGAAGCTCCCCCGGATCGCCGAGGGCCTGGATGCGGCCCAGGGTGGCGTGAAGGTCCCGGCGGAGGGCGTCATCCTGGGACCTGAGGCCTGCCTGCCGCCCCCGCAGCTCCTCACGGGATGCGGCGGGCCGCTGGGCGGGCACAGAGGGGATGGGGGGCGCGCTGTCCCGCAGGGCCTCCCAGCGGTGGCGGGCCTTCTCCTCCTTATGGATGGCCAGGTCCAGCTCGCCCCGCATCTCAAAGGCCAGATCCAGGGCCTGACAGGCCTCCGGAAGGTTGCGGACCATGGGACGGAAGGAGCGGAGCTGGGTGAGGATGGAGTCCAGGTTGGTGCGGGCGCTGGCGGATACCGCCTCCCAGGCGGCCTGAGCGGCCTGCTGCTTGGCGCGGGCCGCAGCCTCCGCCTCGTAGAGGGGGGTGTATTCGGCAACAGCCTCCTCCCGCTGCTGCTCCAGAGCAGCCCGGGCAGACTCCCACTGCTGCCTCCGCCGGCGGACAGAGAGAAGGAGCAGGGGCGGAACCGCCGCCAGAAGCAGAAGCCCCAGAACGCCGGCGGCGATGGCGGCAGGCAGGAGACGGAATACAAAATAGAGGACGGCGGCAGCTCCGAAAAGAAGGCTGCCGGCGGCGGCGGAAGCAGGCAGGGCCCAGCGGGGCATGGCGGGCTTGGGGCCTGCGTCCAGGGGGGCAGAGGCGGCCTCGGCGGGAGTCAGGCCCGCAAAGGGATGGGCATTCAGGGCCTTCTCCGCCTGACGGAGGGTGTGGGTGGTGAGATCCAGACGGCTCTTGGCGCTGTCCACCGCGTCGTTAATGGAATAGAGGGCGTCCACGCGGCCCTGGATGGCCTCCAGCTCCGGGCGGGTGGGGAGAGCCCGGGAGGTGGACTCCAGGGTCTTTACCCGGTCGTGGGCCGAGGCCACGTCCAGCCGGGCGCTCTCCACTGCCCTGAGGGTATCCGCCTGATCCGCCGCATCATGGCGGGCCAGAAGGTCCTCGATCTCCTTCAGCTGCTCCCGGAGGGCGTCCATGGACTGCCTGTCCCGGGCGGCAGAGGCTGTCAGAGCCTCCAGCTCTCCCAGGGTGGCGCGGAGGGAGCGGGCCTCCTCCTCCGCCTGGGGCAGGAGGCCGGACTTGTTGTACCGGCGGGAGTTCCGCTGGCGCTTGAGCTGCTCGGCGGCGGCGGTGAAGGAGGTGTCCTCTTCGCCGGTGGTAATCAGAGAGGTGATGCGCTGCTCCAGGGCCTTGCTCTGCTCCACCGCAAGGCCGGTCTGGCGGATATAGGCGCTGCGCTCAAAGACATCCTGCGGAACCCCCAGGAGGGTCTCGCCGCAGCCGGTGGAGGTGAGGACGGGCACCGGGTCGGAGGTGCCGGTGTAGACGGCGGAAAATGATCCCATGGGGGAGCCGGCGCGGGCGGTACGGCGGAGGAGGGTAATCTCCCCAAGGCCGGTGGAGGCGTCCAGGACGCCCTCCATGGCGCTGCCGCTCCAGGGGAGATAGCGGCGCTTGTCGGCGCCGGCGCTGCGGTCCCGGGTGTTCAGGCCGTACAGCATCACCCGGAGAAAGGCTGTCCAGGTGGACTTGCCCGCCTCGTTGGGGGCTTCGATGACATTCAGGCCTGGCCCCAGGTTCAGCTGTTCCTGCTCCAGCTTGCCGAAGGTGGCCGAGAGACGTTTGATCTGCATGGGCTGCTCCTGTTCCTACATATATTATATATGTACCATATGTTGTGGAAGATCATTCCTCGTATACTATATCACGAATGAGGGAAAATGTCTTTGGAAAACTTAGAAAAAATCTTAAAAAAAGGTCTTGACAACGGGAGAAGGATCTGGTATATTAAGCGAGCTGTCGCCGAGGGGCGCACTTGGGAACAAGGCTTTGGAAAAAAGCTTTGAGAAAAGTGAAAAAAGGGGTTGACAAACTCTGGAAGCTGTGGTAAGATAGCTAAGCTTTCGAGCGAGAGGCCCTGGCGAGTCAGGAACGAAAAAAGATTTTGAAAAAAGTCGAAAAAAGTACTTGACAAACCGGAAGACCTGTGGTAAGATAGTGAATGTTCCGCACCGAACACGGAACGGAGCGAGTACCTTGTAAATTAAACAATGTAACGAACGAAAAGCACCAGAGTTCGATGTCTGAAAAGACATGGACATGATTAAAGCTGTGCGAAGGGGGTTGTCAATTACCCTGGAGCATGGCAAACGAATTGAAGCTAAGATAAGCTTCAATAGAATGATTTAAGCGCTTATGCGTTTAGATACCATTTTATTGAGAGTTTGATCCTGGCTCAGGACGAACGCTGGCGGCGTGCTTAACACATGCAAGTCGAACGGAGTACCCTCGAAAGAGATTTCGGTCAATGGAGAGGACTACTTAGTGGCGGACGGGTGAGTAACGCGTGAGGAACCTGCCTTTCAGAGGGGGACAACAGTTGGAAACGACTGCTAATACCGCATAACGTACGGGTATCGCATGGTACTGGTACCAAAGATTTATCGCTGAGAGATGGCCTCGCGTCTGATTAGCTAGTTGGTAGGGTAACGGCCTACCAAGGCGACGATCAGTAGCCGGACTGAGAGGTTGGCCGGCCACATTGGGACTGAGATACGGCCCAGACTCCTACGGGAGGCAGCAGTGGGGAATATTGGGCAATGGGCGCAAGCCTGACCCAGCAACGCCGCGTGAAGGAAGAAGGCTTTCGGGTTGTAAACTTCTTTTGACAGGGAAGAGCAGAAGACGGTACCTGTCGAATAAGCCACGGCTAACTACGTGCCAGCAGCCGCGGTAATACGTAGGTGGCAAGCGTTGTCCGGATTTACTGGGTGTAAAGGGCGTGTAGCCGGGCTGACAAGTCAGATGTGAAATCCGGGGGCTCAACCCCCGAACTGCATTTGAAACTGTTGGTCTTGAGTATCGGAGAGGCAGGCGGAATTCCTAGTGTAGCGGTGAAATGCGTAGATATTAGGAGGAACACCAGTGGCGAAGGCGGCCTGCTGGACGACAACTGACGGTGAGGCGCGAAAGCGTGGGGAGCAAACAGGATTAGATACCCTGGTAGTCCACGCTGTAAACGATGGATACTAGGTGTGCGGGGACTGACCCCCTGCGTGCCGCAGCTAACGCAATAAGTATCCCACCTGGGGAGTACGATCGCAAGGTTGAAACTCAAAGGAATTGACGGGGGCCCGCACAAGCGGTGGATTATGTGGTTTAATTCGATGCAACGCGAAGAACCTTACCAGGGCTTGACATCCTACTAACGAAGTAGAGATACATTAGGTACCCTTCGGGGGAAGTAGAGACAGGTGGTGCATGGTTGTCGTCAGCTCGTGTCGTGAGATGTTGGGTTAAGTCCCGCAACGAGCGCAACCCTTATTGTTAGTTGCTACGCAAGAGCACTCTAGCGAGACTGCCGTTGACAAAACGGAGGAAGGTGGGGACGACGTCAAATCATCATGCCCCTTATGTCCTGGGCTACACACGTAATACAATGGCGGTCAACAGAGGGATGCAAAACCGTGAGGTGGAGCGAACCCCTAAAAGCCGTCCCAGTTCAGATCGCAGTCTGCAACCCGACTGCGTGAAGTCGGAATCGCTAGTAATCGCGGATCAGCATGCCGCGGTGAATACGTTCCCGGGCCTTGTACACACCGCCCGTCACACCATGAGAGTCGGGAACACCCGAAGTCCGTAGCCTAACCGCAAGGGGGGCGCGGCCGAAGGTGGGTTCGATAATTGGGGTGAAGTCGTAACAAGGTAGCCGTTCGAGAACGAGCGGCTGGATCACCTCCTTTCTAAGGAGACATCAAACAGACTGAGGTTTGTTTGTAACGTCCTAGGTCAGCTGGTGTAAAGGTTTATTCGTTACATTGTTTAATTTAGAGGGCACTGGCTCTCGGAGATATGGGGATATAGCTCAGCTGGGAGAGCGCCTGCCTTGCAAGCAGGAGGTCGCCGGTTCGATCCCGACTATCTCCACCAAAAGCGAAGACGGGCTTGTAGCTCAGCTGGCTAGAGCGTACGACTGATAATCGTAAGGTCGGTGGTTCGAGCCCACTCAGGCCCACCAATCTGAGTTAAGCTTAGATATAAGCTTTTAAGAGATTAAAGGCTTATATCTGACCTTAAAGGTCAGGAGATCGCACCTTGAAAACTGAACAAAGGAAGAAGAATTTGAGAGTAAAGCAAGGCAACAGAGAGGTCTTTCAGATGAAAGTCTGGAAGGTAGCATGTTTAATTGTGGAACAACACCGAAAGGTGAAGGGTAAAAGCAATTAGCCAAAGAAAACTTCTTTGTGAGGCCTGCATAATTCAACTAGAGAACTGATCTATCAAGATCATTCTATGGTCAAGCTATAAAGAGCGCAAGGGGAATGCCTTGGCATCAGGAGCCGATGAAGGACGTGACAAGCTGCGATAAGCCTCGGGGAGGAGCAAATATCCATTGATCCGGGGATTTCCGAATGGGGAAACCCACGAGAGCAATACTCTCGTAGCGTGCGTTGAATCAAATAGGCGTACGTGGGGAACCGTCTGAACTGAAACATCTAAGTAGGACGAGGAAGAGACATCAACCGAGATTCCGCTAGTAGTGGCGAGCGAACGCGGAAGAGGCCAAACCGGAGGATTTATTCTCCGGGGTTGCGGACCGGCATAAGGGACAATAGCTTAGGAGAACGGCATGGGAAGGCCGGCCATAGGGGGTGAGAGCCCCGTATCCGAAAAGTGACGATACCTGCTGAGTTCCAGAGTACCGCGGGACACGTGAAACCCCGTGGGAAACCGGGTGGACCACCATCCAAGCCTAAATACTACCTGATGACCGATAGAGGAGCAGTACCGTGAGGGAAAGGTGAAAAGGACCCCGGGAGGGGAGTGAAATAGAACCTGAAACCTTGTGCTTACAAGCACTCAGAGCCCGTTAAAGGGTGATGAGGTACCTTTTGTAGAATGGTCCGGCGAGTTATAGTAACGAGCAAGCTTAAGGTGTTCAGCACCGGAGGCGCAGCGAGAGCGAGTCTGAATAGGGCGTATAAAGTTCGTTGCCATAGACCCGAAACCGGGTGACCTATCCATGGGCAGGTTGAAGTGGAGGTAAAACTCCATGGAGGACCGAACCGACCCCCGTTGCAATGGTGGCGGATGACCTGTGGATAGCGGAGAAATTCCAATCGAACTCGGAGATAGCTGGTTCTCCCCGAAATAGCTTTAGGGCTAGCGTTATGTTAGATTACCGGAGGTAAAGCACTGAATGGGCTAGGGGGCGATAAGCTTACTGAACCCTATCAAACTCTGAATGCCGGCTAATTGATGCATAGCAGTCAGACAGCGTGAGATAAGTTTCGTTGTCAAAAGGGAAACAGCCCAGACCCACAGCTAAGGTCCCTAATACATGCTAAGTGGAAAACGATGTGGGGTTGCGAAAACAACCAGGATGTTGGCTTAGAAGCAGCCACTCATTAAAAGAGTGCGTAATAGCTCACTGGTCGAGTGACCCTGCGCGGAAAATATAACGGGGCTAAGCATGTAACCGAAGCTTGGGATTGCCGCAAGGCAGTGGTAGGGGAGCGTCGAATACGGGGTGAAGTCAGAGCGGAAGCACTGGTGGACTGTATTCGAGTGAGAATGCCGGAATGAGTAGCGAGAATTATGTGGGAATCATAATGGCCGAAAATCTAAGGTTTCTTGGGGAAGGTTCGTCCGCCCAAGGTAAGTCGGGAGCTAAGGCGAGGCCGGGAGGCGTAGTCGATGCACATACGGTAGAAATTCCGTAACCACCGAAACTTAAGTTAGAGGGACACTTATGGATAGCGGAACCCGGGCGTTGGTTGACCCGGGCGTAAGGGACTGAAATATAGTAGGGAAGTCCGCGATGCCGTGAGGCGAGAAAAGCTCTAATGGATGCTAAGGTGCCCGTACCGCAAACCGACACAGGTAGATGAGGAGAGAATCCTAAGGCCAACGGGAGAAGGGTTGTTAAGGAACTCGGCAAGTTGACCCCGTAACTTCGGAATAAGGGGAGCCTGCTAACGCAGGCCGCAGAGAATAGGCCCAAGCAACTGTTTACCAAAAACACAGGTCTATGCTAAATCGAAAGATGACGTATATGGGCTGACGCCTGCCCGGTGCTGGAAGGTTAAGAGGAGGGCTTAGGGGAAACCCGAAGGTCTGAATTGAAGCCCCAGTAAACGGCGGCCGTAACTATAACGGTCCTAAGGTAGCGAAATTCCTTGTC
>JAAZZJ010000127.1 GCA_014237695.1 Oscillospiraceae bacterium
GGAAGACTGCGGTGATTACTGTGCAGGAAAACGGGGCTCCTTATATTCAATACGAAAACGGCAAGGAAGACCTAAGCGGAGAGCCCATTCCGGCACCCAGGGAGTGGGCGGATGACGATCTGGCTGAGCGGAGTGAAGCCAAATATCTGCTCTCATCTCCCCACATTTGGGCGAAGCTGGTCTCGCCCAGTGATGGCTGGCTGGTGGCCTGCAGCAGGGGAGAGGTGATAGACACCTACGTCTACAAAACGGCGGACGGCGGTATAACCTGGACCGAGGTTTCTATGCCCGGGACAAACTGGCACATCGCGGCCGTAGGCTTCCTGACCCCGGACCGGCTGATCGTGGCCCAGCAGCTCTATGAAGGCGAGGCGCCCTGCCTCATCACCAAGGACGGTGGCGAGACCTGGGAGGAGGTCGATCTGCCGGACGTGCAGGTACTGTCCGTCGGACCCGCCGGGCCGAACACACAGACTATCGTCATAGAGGCCGGAAGGTATGAAGAAGGCCCGGTAACATGCTTCATGCGCTCCCCAGACATGGGGGATACCTGGTACCTCAGCTACCCCACCTATCCAGCCACGACCATTCAGGCCGACCTGGACCATGACGGCATCCCGGAGGATCTGACCCTGTCCCGCTCCAGAAGGGATGCAGGCTATGACTTCTGGTCGCTTCTGTGGCTGTCGCAGCGCGGAAAGCCCGATAAGCCGGCAGCTTACCACCGGGACTCCTGGGCAGGTATGGCAACGACCGTTCACCCGGACTGGACCGCCTTTTTCCTGTGCCGGATGGATGGGGAGGACTACCTGCTCCAGTATACGCCCTACATGAGCTGCGGTCTCGCCGAATACAGCTACAAGCTGTTCTATCTGACAGTCTACGGCGAGGAA
The DNA here is from genome assembly GCA_014237695.1 of Oscillospiraceae bacterium. GTDB lineage: Bacteria > Bacillota > Clostridia > Oscillospirales > Oscillospiraceae > Pelethomonas. The sequence goes on from JAAZZJ010000127.1 coordinate 894, forward strand.
GTGGTCGTGCAGGAAAACTCACTGGAATTTGATATCAATTTTGAGTCCGATCAAGCGGACCGTCACCAATTCGACCCCAGGGCCATCAACGCTTTCATGGAGGAGATCAACGCCCTGCTGGCCAACAGCGAGCAGCTGGTGAATACTGACGAATATCTCCAGGAGACCTTCCAGAAGGAGGGACGTCTGTACGACAGCCTGGGGTGGCTGGATGGCAATGAGTATGGTTTTTCCCGAGATGAAAACAGGTCCCTGCTGGAAAATCTGTTGGTCTATCGAAACAGGGCGGCGGAGAGTGCGGCATTCCCGTACGTTTCGGATGTGCTGTCCAGCCTGCGGAAGGAAGATATCCGCATGATGTCCTGGGGCGGTACAAACATCAGCTATAGACGCAGTAAGTCTTTGGTTGCGGATACGCTCAACGGTTTGGCAGGGAGTGTAGAATATCTGACCGATGTGGATGGAGATTTCAGCCGCGGAAGCGCTTTTATTGGCTATATCTCCGATGGGAGCGAAACCCAGCACACCATTCTTCTGGAGATCACGGAAACGGATGAATTGGAGAATATTGTCCGTATCACGTGCAAGGGGGAAACGACAGTTTTAATCTACTCTGAGAATCCCGACAATGACAGCCACTATTTGAGAAGCGTGCCATATGCAATCACTGCCTACGTGGAGGATGAAACACTTTACCGCATGGTCTATTGCAATGATGCGCTCTGGGAAGATTAATCAAAAAAAGCAAACCGAAGGAGGCATGAAATTATGTTGGAATGGATCATCTCTTCCAGTCTCTTGATCCTGATCGTGCTGTTCCTGCGAGCCGTTCTGGGGAAGCGGATCGGCGCGGGACTGCAATACGGCCTGTGGTCGGTTGTGCTGGCACGGCTGCTGGTGCCTGTGACTCTATTCAGCCTTGCAATAATGGCTCTGCCCGCCGCAGAACCCCCGGAGGCCCTGCGGCAGGAGAGTATCTACGTCCTGCCGGTGGAGTCCAGACCGGCAGAGGAGTCCGGCGTCCGGTTTGCGGAGGACGGACGGATCGAGGCCCCCGATTCCTTCGGCTACGCCCGCCTGGAGGATGAGGGCAGGACCATCATCCGCTACACGGAAAAGGTCAGTCTCATGGAGCTGCTGGGGTGGATCTGGGCCGCCGGGGCGGCGGTTATGGCGGTGGTCCTCATCATCGCCAATGTACGCTTTACCATCCGCCTGCGCCGGGTGCGCCGTCCTCTGGAGGGCACCAGCGCCCCGGTGCCTGTGTACACAGCCATGGGCCTGCCCTCGCCCTGCCTTGTGGGCCTGTTCTGCCCCGCCGTTTATGTTACAGAGGAAGCGGCAGCAAATCCCGCCACACTGCGGCACGTACTGGCCCATGAGCTGACCCACTACAACCACCGTGACCACCTGTGGAGTGTCCTTCGGGGCGCGGCACTGGCGGTCCATTGGTGGAACCCGCTGGTATGGCTGGCAGTGGTGTGCAGCCGCCGGGACGGCGAGCTGGCCTGTGACGAGGGTGCGTTGAAGCGCCTTGGCGGCGGGGAGCGCACGGCCTACGGCGAGACCCTGCTGGCCCTGGTCACCGCCAAGTCGAAACCCGCCGATCTTCTGAGCTTCGCCACCACCATGACCGGCGGCAAGCGGAGCCTGAAGGAGCGCATCCGGCGCATCGCCGTCCAGCCCAGGCGGCTGGCCAGTGCAGTGGTGGCCGTGGTAGTGATCCTCTCTCTGGCGGCTGTCTGCGCTTTTGGGCGCGCGGAGGCAAAAGAGTCAGACCCGCTGTTCCAGCCTCCGGGCCTCTGCTGGAACGACAGCATGGCGACCGTGATCGAAAAGCTTGGCATCACGGAGGAGCAGATACTTTATAACGAACAGGACGAGTTATCAGATCCCAATACCGCGAAGGAACGGAGCCTGGCCGTCAAGGACGTGTCCTTCCTTGGGTACAATACCACAGTCGGCTTCAACTTTATCCACTATGTGGGTGCGGCTGACGGCTATGGTCTGAATAATGTGACCGTTGCTTTTCCGGAAGAAGCGGACATGGCGGCGGTCAAAGCGGAGCTGATCGAGCGGTACGGTGAGGGCGAGGCCGGAAAGTCGGACCCAAATTATGCGTACCTCGCGTTATGGCCAGACCTGCCGGATCCCCAGCCCGACAAGGAGAACCATCACATGTATTGGACGGCGGACCGGGCGGCGCTGCCGGAGGGCTACGAGGACCGCGTGCGGGATTGGCTGCTGAACGTCAGATATAAGTCCGCTGCCCCGGAGAAGATCGAGGAATATCTGGCGGAAGCGCCGATGGCAACGCTGCACTGGACAGACGACTGGCTGCTTCTTACCGATATCCTCACCGCCAACCGTGTCTCCTTCGATGCCAAACAGCTGGTGGAATTTCTGCAAAACGTTCCGTTGGATGAAACGGAGCCTTTCAGTACCTACGTCAGGCCCTATGACGTCAACCGTGACGGGGTACAGGAGGGAACGGCGTTTTACAACTCGGGGCGCAGCAACGAGCGGGTGGAACTTACCCAGGGCAGTACGGAGGACCGGACGGTGATATGGTCTAAAACTCTGGATGAATCCGCCGGGAGTTGGGATATGTATTTCTGCTGCCGGATAGACGGACTTGACTATCTGCTGGAATACAGTCCGAAAATCGAAGATGGCTTCTGCGACTATTCATACCGGCTCTTCCACCTGGAAGATGGGGAGGAGGTTACGGACCGGAGGGATCGGATCACTTTCGATATCCGTTTTGACAGTCCGGACCACCGTTTTGACCCATCTGAGATCGCCGCCTTTATGTGTGAGATCAACGAATATATCGCGGCAGGGAAGGTAATCCTGGGGGGCGGCCTTGATTCGCTGAATCTGGAGAGGGAGGAGTATACGGAACGCTTACTGCGGGACAACATCCTGGTCACGCTGGGAGCCTCCAACACGGAGTACACTACGGAGGAGGAGCTGCGTAATGCTCTGACGGACTTTGCCGCCTACGCCCAGGACCACCCGGACGATACCTGGTCCCCGCTGGCGGACCTGCTGATGGAGCTGACAATGGAGGACATCGCGGGACTGCATATGAATACAGACGAGTTGGAACAGCTTGTGCGGTACTTGAAGGAGGCGGAGCGGGGGAGCCGGTTCTATACCTGGAGCAGCTTTGAGGACGCCTGCGGCGGCCACGACGTACGGGAGCGCCCCGGCGCGCTTTTGGAGGTTCCTCTGGCAGATGAGTCCACACTTTACCTGTTTGCCAGCGCGGAGAATGACAATGTCCTCATTATGCTGGAAAATTCTGATGATACCGTTACAGCTTTTTACGATGCTCCGGATCTGAAACAGTTTGTCTATAAGACGCCAACTGCTGAGATGCCAGTAGAGATAGAATCGCCATGAATTGAACAAAACTAAAGTTTTGTTCAATTTTATGAAGCAAATAGTTCAGCCGGTCCCCGGGGAAGGGGACCGGCTGCTCATTATTCAGGAAAAGGGGGATTTACTTTGCCAGGACCTTCTTCAGCCTGGCGAACCGGGGCAGACCGTTCTCCTTCTTCATCTTGGTCTCGCCCTGGATGAGGGGGAGGGCGTAGTCAACGAAAGCCTGGGTGACGCCGTTATGCTCGGCGTTGATCCACTCGATAGGCACCTTCTTCTCGGTGTTGGCCACATCGGTGAGGTTGAACAGCTTGGTCTTGCAGACATACTTGCCGCCCTCGATGCACCGCTCAAAGCCCACCATCTTGTCGGTAAGGCCCGCCACGGCGTTCTCCACGGCAGCCTTGCCGGCCATGAAGGACTCGTCAATATCGGTCTGGGATGCCAGATGCGCGCCGCAGCGCTGGAGCAGGCTCAGTTCGATGCCGCGGACCTTGGCGCCGGTCTCCTTCTTTACGATGTCGGCCAGCATGGCAGCCAGACCGCCCAGCTGGGCGTGGCCGAAGCCGTCGGTAGCGGAGGTCTTGGCTTCGGAGACGAAGGAACCATCGGCATAGTGGATGCCCTCAGACACGGCCACCATACAGTTGCCCTTCTCGGCGTAGACCTTCTTCACCTCGGCGATGAACTTGTCCATATCGAAGTCAGTCTCGGGCATATAGATGAGGTCGGGACCGGCGCCCATGGCGGTAGCCAGACCGGCGGCGGCGGTGAGCCATCCGGCGTGGCGGCCCATGATCTCAATAACGCAGATCATACCGGTGTCGTATACCCGTGCATCGTGGTAGACCTCCATGCAGGAAGTAGCGATATACTTGGCAGCAGAGGAGAAGCCGGGGCAGTGGTCCGTGCCGAACAGGTCGTTGTCGATGGTCTTGGGCACGCCCATGACGCGGCACTCGTAGCCCACCTTCTGCATATACTTGCTGATCTTGTTGCAGGTGTCCATGGAGTCGTTGCCGCCGTTATAGAAGAAGTAGCGGACATCATACTTCTTGAAGATCTCCAGGATGCGCTTGTAGTCGGTATCATCCACATCAGGATCGGCGATCTTGTACCGGCAGGAGCCCAGAGCGGAGGAGGGGGTGTAGAGCAGATTCTCCAACTCAGCAGGATCCTCCTGGGTCATGTCCAGGAGCCGGTCGTTGAGTACGCCCTTGATGCCGTGCTCCGCTCCGTAAACCTTAGTGATGGCCTCACTGTCCAGAGCGGTGCGGATGACGCCGTACGCGCTGGCGTTGATAACGGAAGTGGGGCCGCCGGACTGACCGATGATGCATGCGCCTTTTAACATAGTTTGTATTCCTCCAATTTTTCAGCATATAACTTTTTCTTGAAACAGTACATGCGCTTTTTCTATAGTATACCAAGATTTCCCTGGCTTGTAAACAGATTTTTTGCATGGAACCTCTGGAATTTTGCAGGGAAGGCGTGGGCGAAATGTAAAAGTGGAACGCAAATGACGATCTAAGCTGCAAAACAAGCGAAAATAGTTGCACTTTCTCTAAAGCTATTATATTATATGGTGGCTATGAAAGTTAAAATAGTGAATGAAAGGATGTTAGGCGGCTGTGTATTTTATTGCTTGTGCGTTACCGGACGAGCAAATAATGAAATTATTGGAAGAGAAATTGGATAAAAAGCAATTCTGCAACTGATAGTTGCGCAACCGTAAAATGAAGTTGGTTGATTCTGCTGGAAGCTTTTAGTACAATAAATAAAAATAAAGGAGAATCCCATGGAGTGCCGCGAAAAATTGATCCGCCTGCGAAAGAGGCAGGGACTGACCCAGCAGGAGCTGGCCGAGACGGTGAACGTATCCCGTCAGTCTATTTCAAAATGGGAACTGGGCGCTGCCCAGCCTTCCATTGAAAATTTCCGCAGCCTGAGTACGTTTTACGGTGTGCCAGTAGACCTGCTGCTGAATGACGTGCTGGACCTTCCGGAGGCGGGGTGCGTTCTGTCGGAAATGCCGGTACAGAAGAACGGGTCAGACCCGGCGGGAGATTGCGTTCAAGGCGATGAACTCAAAAAAGAGATATCAGCCTTGAAAAAATGGATGATAGGGCTTGTTGCCGTGGTCACTGCTCTTGTTTTGACGGCGGCGGTCTACGTAGTGGAAAATCTCTGGAAAGGAAGTGATGCGATCCCAATCGATGAGTTGGAGCAGGAATATATAGGAGACTCTTTTGATGGCGAATTCGACCATGGCTGGTAGGAAGGAGGTGAAGCGAATGAAGAAGATTTTATCGGTTGTCTTGGCGTGCATACTTTCTATCAGTTGTTGTACAGTTAATGGCCAGGCAATTTATGCAGATACGGAACCGCCCGCAGTGGGCGTACTGGTTACACATGCTTCTGGTTCATTCAACATGACCGTACCGGCTAATTCCATAGTAAGAGACCGAACGGCACTAACCATGAGCAAGGGGGAAGTGGTACAGATCACCGCAACCTACTCCCCGTCCGGGCGCGTGGACTTTGGGCTGGTTGATTCTGACGGTGCGTTTCATTATGTCAATGCGACAAATGGAAGTATTGACAAGTCGATTGAAATCACGGAAAGCGGGACGTACATTTTTGCAATCAGGAATAATTCCTCGCGGGAAATTAAGGTATCTGGACAGATTAGTTACTAGAGACTGTTTTAAAACCGTCAAAGTAACCAGACAAGGATACAGGCAAGGCAGACCACAGCCCGGAAATAGAGAGCTTTCTTCTCATATCTGGTGGCAAAGCGGCGGTTGTTTTTCAGTTTGAGGAACAGATTTTCAACCAAATGGCGTTCTTTGTATGTATGCCAGTCAGTTTTTCTGGGATGTTTGGCAATGATACAGCTGGGAATTACCGCAACTCCACCTCGTTCCTCCAACCAACGTACAAACTTATCGCTGTCATAGCCTTTATCTGCCAGTATGAGTTTGCCATTCAAATCAAAAGGCTCCAACAGAGTCTGTGCCATACAGATATCGTTTCG
>JAAZZJ010000128.1 GCA_014237695.1 Oscillospiraceae bacterium
ATATAGTCGAAGCAGTTGAAAATCGGTAAAGTTCGGCGGTCAAAACAGGGCGTGGACTTCGTTGTCGTCCTTGGCGGGCGTCAGCCCGCCTGCGTCCTCCGCCTCGCCACACCCGGTTTTCCCTCGCCTCCTTTTTACCGATTCTCAACTGCTTCGACTATATATTGCCGCGTCCGATTCGACGTTTTTCCCTATTTTCCAGCAGTTAGCCTATTGAAAATCAAAAGCGGATATTGTATACTACTGCCGTATCTGAGAGCTGGGGGGCGCGTATGGCGGGACTGGAGCTTGTGGTGACCCGGGAGCAGGCCGGGCGTACGGTGAAAAGCCTGCTGCGCGGGGAACTGGGTATTTCCACTGCCCTTATGGGCCGGCTGAAGCGGACCGGGACCGGCCTTACCGTCAACGGGACAAGAGTGTTTACCAACGCCGTCCTCCGGGAGGGGGACCGGCTGGCGGTGGACCTGGATGCCGCGGAGCGGTCCGCGAGGGTGGAGCCTGTGCCCATGACGCTGGATATCCTCTTTGAGGATGAACATCTGCTGGTGGTGAACAAGCCGGCGCCTCTGGCCTGCATCCCGTCCTCCCTGGCGCCGGGAGAGCTTACACTGGCCGCCGGGCTGCTGCACCATCTGGGGGAGGGGGCTTCCCTCCACCTGGTCAACCGGCTGGACCGGGGCACCACAGGGGCGATGGCGGCGGCAAAGACCGCCTACGTCCACAACCTCCTGCGGGAGAGGCTCCACACCGGGGCGTTCCGCAGGACCTATCTGGCTGTCTGTATGGGCGGCCCGGAAAGGGAGGCGGGGGAGATCCGCCTGCCCATCGGACGCGATCCGGCCTCCGCCATCCGGCGGCAGGTGGATCCGGCGGGAAAGGCGGCGGAGACCGCCTACCGGGTTCTGGAGCGGAGAGGCGGCTTTTCCCTTGTGGAGCTGACGCCCCGCACCGGGCGGACTCACCAGCTGCGGGTCCATATGGCCGCCCTGGGCTGTCCCCTGGCAGGGGACTGGCTCTATGGGACGGAGGACCGGGCGCTCATCCCACGGCCCGCCCTCCATGCCGCCCGGCTGGAGCTGGCCCACCCGCTGACAGGGGAGGCGCTGGCGCTGGAGGCCCCGCTTCCGGAGGATATGGCGCGGCTCATGATGCGGTAGGAGGCCGGGGGAGAGCCGCCCAATGTGACATCAACAACAAACGGAGCGAGATAGCAATGGCAGAGTTGATTTTTCTGGATCTGGAGTGGAACACCACATTCTACCGCAACAAATCCGGGGAGAGGGTTCCCTTCCATGAGCTGATCGAGGTAGCCGCTATGAAAGTGGAGCAGGATACCGGCGCTATGCTGGATTCCTTCCACAGCTACATTCATCCCAAGGCCAGCCGCAAGCTGGAGAGCCGCACGTACCGTCTTCTGCCCTATGAGCGGGAGGAGCTGCGCGCCCTGCTGGCCGATGCCCCGGGGTTCCTGGACCTGGGGCCGTCCTTCCTGCGCTGGTGCGGCCCCTGCCCTGTGTTTGTGGAGTGGGGGAACAACGACGTGGAGGTGCTGCTGGCCAATTTTGCCTTCCACCGGCTATCCTTTGACGAGGACTGGAAGTGCGAGTATTTTGACCTCCAGTACATGTATCAGAAGCTCATCGAGGGCAGTCTGGGGTGTCAGCCCTCCCTGGAAAAAGCGGTGACGGAGCTGGGCATCGAGACGGACCTGGACTTCCATTCCGCATGGAACGACACCTATTACACGATCATGGTCTATCAGGCCATGCTGGACCGGTTTGAGGACATGTCCATGTTCCACCGGCCTCCCAAGCACAAGGGCGTACCCCCGCTGTGGGAGCTGGAGCTGGGCAGCTACGATACCCGCTGGGCCTGCAAGAACCGGCGGGAGGTCGCCCAGCCGGTATGCCCGATCTGCGGTCAGACCCTGTCCGCAGGACGGTGGGTACGCACCACTCCCACGGAACAGGTGCTGCGCTGCAAGTGCCTGGAACACCGGAGGCTGTATATGGCGGTGACGGTGGAGAAGGACGGCAGGCAGTGGGCCGCCAAGGCGGCTATTTATAAGGAGGCCGGTCCCATCGCCGAGCGGTACCGGAAGACCGTGCGGAAGCTCCAGGAGGGAAACCGCCGCAAAAGCCGGGAAAAGGCGGAGCAGGCGGTGGGCTGACCGCTTGCCTGCCGGTTCTGTTTGCGTAATAAGAATACATGCAGGAGCCGTCTGAAACGGCTCCTGTTAATTTTTTGTGAACCCCTTGACAAAGCAATTCTATCGGAGTAGAATGACGTTGTTCTATCGCGATAGAATAAACGCAAAGGAGCGGCAGACTATGGAATACAAGATATTTGACAGCGAGCTGAAGATCCTGGAGATCCTCTGGGAGGGCGGGGAAGCATCCGCCAAGGACGTGGCCCTCCGGGCTGCGGAGCTGGTGGGCTGGAGCAAGACCACCACCTACACCGTGCTGAAAAAGTGCGTGGAGAAGGGGCTTGCGGAGCGGACGGACCCGGGCTTCCGGTGCCGCGCCCTGGTGAGCCGGGAGGAGGTCCGGCAGCAGGAGACCCGGGGGCTCATCGACCGGATGTACGGCGGGTCCGCCGACCGGCTGGTGGCGTCCCTGCTGGATGGCAAGGCCCTCTCCGGTGAGGAGATCGCCCGGCTGCGGCGTCTGGTGGAGGAACTGAAATGATGGAGAACGTACTGAAAGCGGCGGGGGAGGCGTCCCTGTCCGCCGGGGTGATGATCCTCGCGGTGCTGGTCCTCCGCGCCTGGTTCCAGGACCGGACGCCCAGAAGGGCCTTCTGCCTGCTGTGGGATATGGTGCCCGTCTGCTGGTGCTGGGGGCGCTGCCCTCGCCGGTGAGCGTCCGGCGGTGGATGCCGGGACCGGCGGCGGAGACCGCTGTCTTCCGGGAGGCTCAGGCGCTGGATGCCGTTGTGACGGATATTGGGATGGTACCGAGGGGGGAATGGACCTCCCAGACGTTCCTGCTGGAGGACACCGGGGCCTGCATCGGAACGGCCCAGACCCCGGTGTCCCCGGGCTGGTGGACGGTCCTGTGCGCACTGTGGCTGGGCGTCGCCCTGCTGCTGGCTGGAGGATTCCTCTGGAGCCACCTGCGCAGCCGCCGGGTCTATAACGCCTCGCTGCCCTGCCGGGATGGATTTATCCTGGACTGGCTGGCGGACCATCCCCTGCGCCGTCCGGTGCAGGCCCGGATCAGCGACCGGATCGCCGCGCCGCTGACTTACGGCGTATTGTATCCCGTGATTTTGCTGCCCGCGAGGATGGACTGGGAGGACAGGGAGACTCTGTCCTGCGTCCTGGCCCATGAACACACTCATATCCGGCGTTTTGACGCGCTGCGGAAGGTCTTTCTGGCCGCCGTGCTGTGCATCCACTGGTTCAACCCCCTTGTGTGGGTCATGTATGCCCTGTCCAACCGGGACATCGAGCTGGCCTGCGATGAGGCGGTGCTGCGGGGCGGAGCGGACCGGGAGCGGTACGCTCTGGCCCTGCTGGGACTGGAGGAGCGGCGTGGCCGCTGGAGTCCCTCCGGCAGTCATTTCAGCGGTCACGCGCTGGAGGAAAGGATCAAAGCAATCATGAAACGCAAGCATATTTCGATCACCGCTCTTGTGGCGGTGCTGGTGGTGATGTGCGTCACCACTACCGTTTTCGCCTCCGCCGCGCCGGAGGACAGGGAGGACCAGCATCAGAACGCGCCGGAGACCGGCTATGTCTATGACCATCTTGGAATTGTGGAGGACAACGGCGTGTCCATCATGTCCAAGGGCGGAGAGAACGGCGAGAAGCTGTACTCCACAGATGACGGCAAGACCTGGATGACCGAGGAGCGCTACCATGCCGAGTACGGCAGCTGGGGCGACGACTGGCAGGTGGAATGGTGGACCTACGAGGACTACAAGGCCTGGCTGGAGGAGGAGAAGGCGGTCCTGCAAAGCATGATCGGCGAGCAGGGCTACAACGGCACGGACGGCTGGTTCATCTGGGACCAGAAGAAGGTGGACGAGGCCATCGCTCTGTATGAGAGCATCCTGGAGGACATCAAGAACGGCGCCCTGCACTCCAAGACCATCATCGACAAGAACGGCAGGGAGGTGGAGGACGTAGCCCTCGGGTCTGACGGCTTTGTGATTGCGTCCACCTTTGAAGAGGGCAAGGGTACCCTCACCGCGCCCAAGGATCTGGACGAGGCGGCCCTGGCGGAGGAGCTGAAGGCCTTCGGCATCGGCGGCAATGCCAATCTGATGACCTACAACGGCCAGCTGATCCGTCACTTCGTGGACGGCGCGCCGGTAGGGGACGACGGGTACTCTGTCCAGTATGTCTACACCAACAACGCGGGTACGGTAGACGTCCACACCCTGCGCTCCGTCATCTACAACCCGGACGGTTCCTATGACACCATGGGAGACCTCATCGGCGTGGCGGCGAAGGGAGACCAAGGGTTTGACCCGGAGCTGATCGAGGCCGCAACATTTTCCGGACCCCAGGCAGCCTATACCGATGACGTTTCTCCCGTTCAGGACCAGAACGGTGCGGAGCCTGTCTCAGGCACCCAGACAGCTTATGCCGAAGGGAGCAGCGGCAGGGGAGGGAAGACCTTCGAGGAGATCTTTGCCCGGTACGCGGACTACGGCCTGACCTATCATCCCCGGGAGAGCGGCATGGGGGCGCTGACCCTCAACGGCCAGCCTGTGCGCTCCTTCGCGGATCAGAAGCCCGACGGCGGCGCGTTCAGCTATGAGGACCCCTACGCGGAAACAGGACTGACGGTGACCGCGCAGTATGACCAGGATGGGAAGCTGACCGGGTTGAGCGCGGAAGTAACCCCGTTAAAAGAGGCTGACTGATGGCAGAAGTTCCTATTTCAGAGGATATGCATAGGGGAACGGCGCTCAATAGCCTGAAATACGCGGCGATCGCGGCAATGACAGTGGACCACATTGCTTACGCGTTTGTCCCCAATGGGACAGTGCTTGCCCTTGTAATGCACTTTTTCGGAAGAATAACAGGTCCCGTTATGTTCTTTTCCGCCGTTGAGGGATACCACCACACACGAAATCTAAACCGGTACCTGTTTCGGTTGGCGGCTTTTGCCGCGATAAGCTGGTTTCCGTTTCTGTACTTCTGCTATGGAGGAGATTTGTCCGAAATGGCATTTATGCGCCCGAATGTGATCTATACAATATTTATGGGTGTTCTGGCCATAAAAATTCGAAGAAGTGAGCGAATCAGAAATCCGGCAATCAGGGCCAGTTTGATTCTGGTGCTTGTCATACTCTGCGTTCCGGCAGACTGGGGCTGCACAGGGATCATCATGATCCTGGTATTTGACTGGTTTTACGGCGATTTCAGGAATCAGGCATTTGCATACTGCATGGTCGTTTTGCTTGACATGGGAGTGCTCTCCTTGATAACCCGCCCGTTTTTCGGACTTTTTTATGACCATGTATTTCAGATTGACCTTGAGTATTTCATGTACTCGGCGGAAAATTTGGGTGCATTTTTACCAGTGATCCTTCTCTCGCAGTATAACGGAAGGCGCGGCGGAGGTAAACTTTCCAAGTGGTTCTTTTACCTTTATTATCCCACCCATTTGTTGCTGCTGGGGATGCTGCAGGCTGTCCTCTGATGAAACAACGGTCCGGGCGGGGTAAAAAAAGATTGTAAACAACGAGAAATTGTTGTAAAGAAATGGCACCAAGTGAAGGAGGCCAATAACATGCCGTCAGATGACTGGAGCCTTATTGTTCAGAAAGCAACGATCTATGACCTGATGCGTATCATTGAGGAAGCCCCCGGCAAAACCTATACCCAGGAAGAACTGAAAAAGCTGTTTGACGCCTATATCACAGGGGCGGAGCAGTAACACGGTCCGGGGCGGAGCGATCCGTCCCGGATTTTTTCGCCGTCCCGCTTGACAAACCTATCGGCCTGTGATATATTTGACCCATCGATAGACGATATATCACAGTGGATAGGAGCGTGTGGAATGAAAACAGCGGCACAGAGACGATTTGCCCTGGCGGGGGGCATGCTGGGCGCGGCATATCTGGCGCTCAACGATCTTCTGCCCGCCTTTCCGGACTTTCTGCTGGGCCTGCTTCTGGGGCTGGGGCTGGTGTTCCTGCTTTTGGGCCTGCTGCCCGGGGAGGGCTGGCGGAGACCGAGAAAGTGGAAGCGCCGTGGAGAATAAGAATCAACCGCTGACCGAAGCTCTCTTTTATATCCTGCTGGCGGTCCGCAGGCCGGTCCACGGCTATGGCATCATCCTGGAGGTGGAGGAGATGACCGGCGGACGGGTCACCCTGGGGCCCGGGACCCTGTACGGGGCCATCAACACACTGCTGGAGCGGGGATGGATCGTCCTCTACAGCGCGGAGCTGGGCTCCCGGAAGAAGAAGGAGTATGTCATCACCCCCGCCGGGCGGTCGGCCTTCGACGCCGAAATGGCCCGTCTGCGGGAGCTGGTGCGCAACGGGGAGAAAATGGAGGACGAGACATGATCCGCTGGAAGTTTACCTATGACAAGGATGAGGAACAGGACTGGCTCAACGAATACGCCCGGCAGGGCTGGGCCATGACCAAGTTCTGGCTGGGGGTGGTCACCTTCGTCCCCTGCCAGCCGGGGGAGTACATCTACCAGATCGACCTCCTGCCGGGGAAGGGGCTCCTGGCCGAGGACTATGAGGGCTACGTCATCTTCATGGACGAGATGGGCGTGGAGGTCCTCCAGCGCTGGGGGCGGTGGGTGTACCTCCGCAAGCGGGCCGGGGACGGCCCCTTCGAGGTCTACACCGACGCGGAATCCAGAATAGCCCTGTACCGCCGGATACGGCGGATGTTCCTCTGGGCCTTTATGATGATTTTCCTGTGTTCCTTCAACGCATGGGTCCTGCTGTTCCAGTATCCGGAGGATATATTTTCCAGAGGGCTTGTGGGGACCTACATTGTGATCCTCGCCGTCATGCTGCGTGCCGTCTGGCAATGCTCCTGGCGAATACGCGAGCTGGAACGGCAGAGCCGGTAGGGAGGAGGAAGTACGATACGATGAAGGAAAAACATATCTGGGCGGCCTGCCTGACCGTCCTGGCCGCGGCGGCGGTGCTGATGGGCCTGACCCGTCTGCTGTGGGCCGGCGCGCCGGACGCGGTGGTGCGTACCCTGGGCGTCGTGCTTCTGATAACGCTGCCGGTGTTCGTGTTCACAACGGTCCGGCTGGCGATGAAAAGGCAGTCATGAGACAAAGAAAGCGGCGCGCCGTTCCCCATCAGGAACGGCGCGC
>JAAZZJ010000129.1 GCA_014237695.1 Oscillospiraceae bacterium
CAATTCCAGGCCGTAGCTCTTGAGCCCATATTCCAGGTCGCCGCTCGGCCCCTTCTTCTGCGTGGATGTGAAGGCCTCCGCGAAGCTGTCAAAGGCCTTGGACTCCTCGGGCTGCTGGATATTGACGCGGCATTCCTTGCCCAGCTTGGTGTTGCTGGAGCTTACGGAGAGCTGGATGCAGTTGTTACGCTTGCCGGGGAATTTCAGCAGCAGCAGGCTGGAGTTGCCGCCTACGTACTCCAGATTTTCCGCGCTGGCGCGGACGGGCTCGGTATAGACGATCCGGTCGCCCTCCACGCCGATGGGGATCACCCAGATGTGGTCCGGCTGATCGGCGCGAAAGCCGACCGCATAGTAATGATAGTACCGGATCCGGCCCTGATACTCGGTGGAGTGGGCATAGGCGGCGGTGTACTGTACGCCGTCGGGGACCAGATTGCCGACGATTTTGCGGATCTCTTCTTTCTCTTTGCTGTCAACGCCCTTCTTTTCGTCAATGGTCATCTTGATCCACAGGACAATAAAGGCCGCCACAAAAAATACGATGGTGATAATGAGGGCCTGGGGAGTCACGTTCAGCTTATCCGCGAGTGCTTGGATCATTTCGAATTACCTCCTGAAAAATACAGCTGTCGTTCAGAGAACCTGCATTACATGGCGGCCTTCAGGACGTCCGCCATGTCCAGACGCTCCCAGGGCAGATCCACGTCCGTGCGGCCGAAGTGGCCATAGGCGGCGGTCTGCTCGTAGATGGGACGGCGCAGGTCCAGACGGGTGATGATCTTGCCGGGGCGCAGGTCGAAGTGGCTGCGCACGATCTCACCCAGCCGCTCGTCGGAGACCACGCCTGTGCCCTGGCTGTCCACCAGAACGCTCACCGGCTCGCTGACGCCGATGGCGTAGGCCAGCTCAATGTGGCAGCGGCGGGCCAGACCGGCGGCTACCACGTTCTTGGCGGCATACCGGGCCATGTAGGCGGCGGAGCGGTCCACCTTGGTGGGGTCCTTGCCGGAGAAGCAGCCGCCGCCGTGGCTGGCGGAGCCGCCGTAGGTGTCCACGATGATCTTCCGGCCGGTAAGGCCGCTGTCGCCCACGGGGCCGCCGATGACGAAGCGTCCGGTGGGATTGATGAAGAATTTGGTTTCCTGATCGATGTACTGGGCGGGGATAATGGGCTTGACCACCGTCTCGATGATGGCTTCCCGCAGGTCCTCAATGGAGATGTCGGGGCTGTGCTGGGTGGAGACAACGATGGCAGGGCAGCGCAGGACCTTGCCGTCTCCGTCGTACTCCACAGTGACCTGGCTCTTGCCATCGGGGCGCAGCCAGGCCAGCTCGCCGCTCTTGCGGACCTGGGCCAGCCGCTGGGCCAGCTTGTGGGACAGGGAGATGGCCATGGGCATCAGCTCCTCGGTCTCGGTGCAGGCGTAGCCGAACATCATGCCCTGGTCGCCGGCGCCGATGGTCTCGTCGCTGTCGCCGTCCACGCCCATGGCGATGTCGCCGCTCTGCTCATCGATGGCGGTCAGCACCGCACAGGACCGGGAGTCAAAGCCGTAGGCGGGATCGCTGTAGCCGATCTTGTCCACAGTGCGGCGGACGATGTGGGGGATGTCCACGTAGCATTTTGTGGAAATTTCGCCCATCACGGTCACCATCCCGGTGGTGGTGATGGTCTCACAGGCTACCCGTCCATTGGGGTCCTGGGCCAGAATGGCGTCCAGAACGGCGTCGGAGATCTGGTCACAGACCTTGTCGGGATGTCCTTCGGTGACGGACTCGGAGGTGAAAATGCGGTTTGCCATAGTAAGTTCCTCTCTTTCGATTTGTGTGGTATTGTTGGCGTGCAAAAGAAAAAGCACGCCTGGCGGCGTGCTTCGGAAGGGTTGTATATCACTCCTCATCTTTCGCTGACCGCCGGAATTGGCACCTTGCGTTCGCAGGTTGCCGTGGCTTCATCGGGCCGTTCCCTCCGCCACTCTTGATAAGGTATTCAATTGTGGGATTGCTTTGCGTGCCATCATTATACGTCATGCTTTGGAAATTGTCAACAGAATTCTGAAAAAAACGCAGGGAGGGCAGGAGGTGTCTTGCGGGAAGGAACACGGTCCCGCCTTACTTCTGCTCGTTCAGATATAACCCCACCCGGTTCTGGATGCGCTCCACAGCCAGGTCCAGTGTCAGGTCCCCGGCGAAGTAGGTCCCCAACACCTCCCACACAATGTCCGACAGTTCCCCGTTGGGCCAGTAGAGGCGGTTGGTATGGTCGATCAAATCCCTGTGCCGCTGGGAATCCTCTGCTGTCAGAGGGGTCAGCAGATGGATCGGACGTCCAAAGGTAAAGTGCTGCTCTTCAAAAATCGGTATATCAGGCTGCTCAAAAATCTCTGGACTGAGTTGAAGACCATCGGACTGCTGCTTGAGTTCTCCCCGGATAAGCCATTCGTAATCCGCCCGGTTGACCGGTATGTTCATGGATATGGTGATCGGCTCAAGACTGTTTCGCTGTGGTGCGACAAGTTCACGGATGTACTCCCAGGCGGCGTCCTTGTTCCGGCAGGTGGAGGACATGGACAGGATCGTTTTGGGCGCATAAAAATAGCCGCCTGAGCTGCCATCCGACGTCGGAGTACCGGGAAAGGCGGCGCGTTCCCCCCAGATCGCATCTGAAAAGCCGATATCTCTCTGCCAGTCTACCATTTTGCCTTCCAGCATCTGCAGCCCTTCCTCAATCCGGTATCTGACCTCCTGCTCCGCTGCCGCAGGGTCTTCCTCGACGGCTTCATCGGGAAATCCCTCCAAAAGCAGCACCAGATCACGGAAGGTTTTGCTGTCAAAGGAGCATTCTCCGGTATTCCTGTCTACAAACTGCTCCAGTGACGGGCAGAGCAGGTTGAAAAAAACATCCCGCTTCGTCATGCTGTACCGCATGATCGTGGACCCCTCCGGCATAGCGGCAAAGGCCTCCATGAGTTCGTCCAGCGTCCAGCTGTACCGGTCTCCTACCACGCTCTCCCGGCCAATCAGGGTGAAGATGCAAAACTTCTGAAAGAGAATGTAAAGGCCGCCGTTTACTTCGGCGGCTTCCAGCGGGGGTTGCAGAACGCCGTCCCTGCCCAGCTCCGAGTCGTTTTCGATGTAGGGCCACAGGTCCTCCAGATATCCCTTCTGCGCCATCTGGCGGTAGGGCATCCAATATTCGTCTTCTGACTCCGCGTAAGCTCCCGGGACAACGTAATACTTATGTCCCACAGCCACCTTTGGGCCGGATTTTCCATAATAATGCATCTCCATGATATCCGGGACCCGTCCAAGAACCAGCTCTGTGCGAAGACGCTCAATGCCCCCCTCGTCCGAATAATCGCGGATTTCGATCTGCACGTCCTCGTGGGCATCGTTGAACTTCTTTACAGAAATCTCAGTCTTTTCATCCACAGGATTCAGTGCGGCATAGATCAGAACGCCCTCCTCCGGTTCAGGGGGAAGCTGACTCTCCCCGCAGGCGGGGAGAGCCAGAACACAGGACAACGCCGCCAGCAGCATGAGAAATTGCATTTTTATATCTCTTTTCATACGACACCCCCTTTTTCATTGTGATTTTAATACGTTAAATCGAAAGAGTCAAGGACTGTGTGCGGAAAGCGGGGCCGTATGCGCGGTCCCGCCTCTACCGCTGCTCGTTGACATACAGCGTGGCACGGCTCTGGATGATATCTATGGTATGGTCCAGCGTCCAGTCCCCGGCGAAATAGGGGCCTAAAGAGTCCCATACAATGTTGGACAGCTCGTCGTCAGGCCAGTAGAGGAGGGTGGTGTGATTGACCAGATCTCGGTGCCGCTGGGATTCTTCTTCTGTCAGAGGACGCATCATACGGACCTCCGGTCCATGGTTAAAATGTCTCTGACTAGCAAGAAAACCATCTTTCAGGAACTTCTCTACAGACCCTACCTCCGCAATACGTCTGTTTGTCTGCTGCAGTTCTCCCCAAAGAAGCAGTTCATAGTCATGAGCATTGATTGGGATATTCGATGTAGTGAGGGGGTGATTTTGGCTGACACGTGGTTTCAACAGATTGCGAATATATTCCCAGGCAGCGTCCTTGTACCGGCAGGCGGCGGACATGGCCAGAACTCTTCTTGTCGGGTAAAAAAAACTTCCCGAACCACCGCCCGTAGTTGGGTAACCGGGAAAGGCGGCACGTTCCTGCCAGATCGCGTCTGCAACAGCGATTTCTTTCTGCCAGTCGACCATCTTACCTTCCAGCATCTGCTGTCCGTTCTTGATCCGCCGCCTAACCTCTTCCTCCGCCTCTACAGGGTCCTCAAAATCAACTTCTTCTGGAAAATTCTCCAGAAACTGAACCAGATCAAGAAATCCCTGGCTGTCAAAATGGCATTCCCCGGCCTCCCGGTCTATAAACCGGTCCAGTGAAAACCGGAGCAGATTGAAGAATGCGTCCCGCCTGGTCATATTATACCGTAAGATGGTGGAGTCCTCCGGCATCCCGGCCAGAACTTCCATGATATCTTCCATTGTCCAACTATACCGGCTCCCCACAACACTTTCCCGCCCTGTTAGTGTAAAAATAACAACATCCTGAAAGAGAATATAAAGGCCGCCGTCTGCCTCGGCGGCTTTTAGCGGCGCTTCCAAAACTCCGTCTCTGCCAAACTCCGGGTCGCTTTCTATGTAGGGCCACAGGTCTTCCAAATACCCTCTTTGTGCCATCTGACGGTAGGGCATCCAGTATTCGTCCGCCGCCTCTGCGTAACTTCCCGGGCAAACATAATAGGAATCAGCAACGGCTACCTTTGGCCCGGTTTTTCCGAAATAGTGCATCTCCATAATATCCGGAACTTTCCCCAGTACCAGCTCTGTCTGGAGGCGTTCCAGACCGCTCTCGTCGGAGTAATCGTGTATTTCGATCTGTATATCTGTGTGTTCATTATTGAAAAGTTCTACCGATTCTTGGATCTCACTGGATATCGGATTCAATGCGGCATAGATCAAGACGTCATTTTCCGCTTCCGGGGAACGCTGGTTCTCCCCGCAGGCGGGGAGAACCAGCATGCATATCAGGCACAGCGCAAAAAGGACAAAATTGCTTTGAGCTGGTTTCATGCTTAGTAGCGAACCCGTGTGGTAAAATCACGGCATCCAAGACACTGAAATTTAATGTAACGGGTGCCGCCCTCCCACACAAACCCCATATCGGTCGTCACCGTACCACAATACGGGCACACTGGAGCCGCTGGCTTTCTGGGCTGAATGCTCTCCTCGCAGCAGGTCTCATCATGCTCCTCCGCGCCGTAGGCGGCGGCGGTCACGGCCATGAGGGAGAAGGCCATCACCATGGCCAGTACCAGAGCAGCCAGTTTCTTTGTCTTCTTCATTGTTTTTCTCCTTATAAATGTATTTATTCAACGGAAAAAGCCGTTAAATACAGTATAAAATGGGCTTACATCTGCCAGGTCACGTCGATCTCATCGTTCTCGCCGGTGACCGTGCCTTTCAGCCAGCAGGTGGAGGCGGCAAGCCCGCCGAGGGATATCTGCTCGAAGGTCAATTTTCCATAAGTGGTTGTTTTGGTCAGCCTGGCATCCTCATATGTGCTGCCAATCAGGGAAATTGAGTAATCATATACGGAGGTCACTTTATTATCGTTCACTGTCATATAGAATTCGACGTGATTTGCCAGCCAGGTATACCATACCTGCCAGACTTCACCGGCAGTCCGCATGTGATTTTCCACCCGTGTGATTCCTATAACCGCTTTGCTTCCATCCGGACCGGTTGTTTCATACGCAATGCTCTCTCCGGATTCCAGCAGCAAAAGGCCGGAAAATGTAACGCCCTCCTTGCCGCTTCTGAAAGCGTTTGGCTGCCGTTCCGCCGCCAATGCCGATGGACAGACAGCAAAGAGCATCCATATTGCCAAAACGACAGACAGATTATTTTTCAGAATTCTTTTCATTGTCTTTATATCCTTTCTTAAATATATCGCGCAGCCAGAATAGAACCCATATAGGCGCGATGACAGCTGTCAGCAGAAGCAAGGTACTTGTTGCCATGCCTTTTGAGCGGGTCAATATACCCACCGTATACACCGAAACATATGTCAGTACAAGGACCGCAAGCAGCACGGTTTTTTTCTTTCCTGTACTGTGCTTTTGGAGGGGAGCGTCTGCCTCCGGCACATTCTCCCCCGCCCCCTCTCTCGGGGATATCTCTTTTTCACCCACCTCCTCCATCCATTCCCGGCACAGCCCATCTACCGGCATTTCAAATATCCGGCTCAAGGCGACCAGCTTTTCCACAGACGGCTGGGTCCTTCCTGATTCCCAGCCGGAGACTGCCTGTCTGGTCACGCCCAGCTCCTTCGCTACTTCCTTTTGTGACAACCCCTTCTTCACCCGAAGGCGAGCCAAGGTTTTTCCCTGCTCCATAAAGCGCCCTCCCATACCATAAGTATAATTACGTATTTTGCCAGCGTCAAGGAAATTATAACTTGCGTAGGGGAAATTATTGGTTTCCCCTCCATGTTTTGCGCTTGATTTGTTACAGTATATCAGCTTTCCGGGGAGCAGTCCACATTTTTGTGCTGATTTGCAGGCGAACCCCGATCAGGGGCCGTAAGGGGGAGGAGGGGCCTCTACGGGGCTGTCCGGGCATTGTCAATTCCGCCGGTTTATGGTATAATAGCCCCACAACACAAAGGAGCGCGGGCCAATGCTGAAGCGGGCTTATATTGAAATCACCAATATGTGCAACCTCCGCTGCTCCTTCTGTCCGGGCACCGGACGGAAAAAGGAGTTCATGACGCCGGAGCGGTTCCGCCTGCTGGCGGAGAAGCTGCGGGGACATGTGGGATACCTGTATCTTCACGTCATGGGGGAGCCGCTGCTGCACCCCCGGCTGGGGGAAATCCTCGCCATAGCGGCGGATCTGGGCTTCCGGCTGTGCCTGACCACAAACGGGACGCTGCTGGGGGAGCGGGGCGGGACCGTCCTGGCGGCGCGGGGGGTGCATAAGGTCAGCGTCTCCCTCCACAGCGCAGAGGGAAACGGCATGGGGGAGCTGACGGAATACCTGTCCTCCGTGTGGGATTTTTCCCGGCAGGCCTCGGAGGCGGGGACCATCTGCGCCCTGCGGCTGTGGAACCTGGGAGGGGCCGAGGCGCGGAACGGGGAAATACTGGCGTTCCT
>JAAZZJ010000012.1:0-15676 GCA_014237695.1 Oscillospiraceae bacterium
ACAGCTGGGTAGCTATGTACGGACGGGATAAACGCTGAAGGCATCTAAGCGTGAAGCCCCCCCTAAGATGAGATCTCTCATCCTTTATGGAGTAAGGGCCCAGGAAGACTACCTGGTTGATAGGCAGGAGGTGGAAGCGCAGTAATGTGTGCAGCTGACCTGTACTAATCGCCCGAGGGCTTGACCTACTTTATGCAGGCTCAATGCCTCGCTCCAATCTTAAATCCTCCACTTCCTTTGTTCGGTTTTCAGGGTGTGATAATAACTTAATTTTCTTGAGAAGGGGAATGTCTTTAGTAAAGTTTTCTTTGTTTACTTTCTTTTTCAAAAGAAAATGAGTTGGTGTTGATTAGGGCGAGGGTCCACCCGTTCCCATCCCGAACACGGAAGTTAAGCTCGCTTCTGCCGACAATACTTGGCTGGAGACGGCCCGGAAAGATAGGTAACGCCAACATATTGGGGACAGTCGAAAGACTGTCCTCGTTTTTTGCTATTGCGGCAAAAGATATAAAAGATCTATAGGAGGAATCTGACATGGCAAGGCGGGAAACGGTCGTATTGACCAACATGTGCATGGTGTATGATGGTGAGGGAAATATGCTGGTGCAGGACCGGCTGAATCCGGAGTGGCCAGGGGTTACGTTTCCCGGAGGTCATGTAGAGCCGGGAGAATCTTTTACGAAAGCGGTGATCCGGGAGGTCTGGGAGGAGACGGGGCTGACCATTGAAAAGCCGCAGTTGTGCGGGTTGAAGCAGTTCTGGGAAGAGGATGGTACACGATATATCGTGGTACTGTATAAAACAAATCGTTTTTCCGGAGAGCTGCGGTCTTCAAGCGAGGGGAAAATGTTCTGGATCAAGCGCAGTGAGTTGGAGCAGTATCAGCTGGCGGTGAGCTTCGATCAAATGATCTGTCTGTTTGAAGACGATACGCTGGGGGAGCAGATGGTCTATGAGGAAAACGGGAAGATCGTACGAGAGCTGCTGTGACAGGAGGGCTATATGATTTTATTGATTGCAGGCGCCTCTCATACCGGAAAGACTACATTGGCGCAGAGACTTTTGGAGAAATATCAATATCCTTATCTGTCCATTGACCACTTGAAAATGGGGCTAATCCGCAGCGGCAATACAAATCTTACACCTGTCAATGGTGACCAGACGTTGACAGACTACCTGTGGCCAATTGTACGGGAAATTATCAAGACGGCCATAGAGAATAACCAGAATCTGATTATTGAAGGATGTTATATCCCGTTTAATTGGACGGAAGATTTTGAAACGGAATATCTCCCTTATATCAAATATCGTTGTCTAGTGATGAGCGAAGCGTATATCCGCAGCCACTACGATGAAATCAAAAAATATGCCAGCACAATTGAAAACCGGCGGGATGATGCGGATTGCACCATGGAATCGCTGCTTCACGATAACGCTGAGGCGCTGCGTATGTGCCGGAGGTTTGGGGCGGAAATATTGCTGATCGACGGCGAATACCAGATCGATATGGACTGGTAATATCAACGGATAGGCATGTTTTGAGAGAGGAATACCCTATGTATAAGATTTTCGTAGTTGAGGACGATGCTGTCATCGCTGGGGCGGTGGTGGAGCATATTGCATCCTGGGGATGGGAAGCACGGAAGGCAGAGGACCTGACCCGGGTGATGGAGGAGTTTACCGCTTTTGCTCCTCACTTGGTCCTGCTGGACATCGGACTGCCCTTCCGGAACGGGTATCACTGGTGTGCGGAGATCCGGAAGCTCAGCCAAGTGCCTATCGTGTTCCTCTCATCGGCATCGGACAACATGAATGTGGTCATGGCGATGAATATGGGCGGGGACGATTTTATTGCCAAGCCTTTTGATCTGGAGGTGCTGGCGGCAAAAGTTCAGGCGCTGCTGCGGCGGACCTACGACTTTGGATCGGCCGCGCCGCTGCTGGGATGCCGGGGAGCGGTGCTGGACACCGGAGATAATACGCTGCGGTACGAGGGACAGCTGCTGGAGCTGAGCCGAAATGAGTATCGGATATTGCAGGTTCTGCTGGAGCAGAAGGGAAAGACGGTGTCCCGGGATACGCTGATGCGGAAGCTGTGGGAGACGGACAGTTTTGTGGATGAAAATACGCTGACAGTAAACATGGCCCGGCTGCGGCGAAAGCTGGAAGGAATCGGACTGACAGATTTTGTCCACACGAAAAAAGGTCTTGGTTACTTGATCGAGGGGTGAAGGATGCGTTTCGCTTGGGGATATCTGAAATATAAATGCTGGCCTCTGATTTTGCTGGCGGTATGTACGGGCCTGTTTGCCTGGGTGCTGACGCTTTATGAGCTTCCAGCGGAGGCGGCAGCTTATAGTGGGCTGCTGTGCCTGATCGTTTTGGTGACCACCGGAACAGCCGATTTTTTTCGGTGGCGGCGAAAGCTGCTGCTGCTGGAGAGCCTCAAGGGACAGGCCGCTTTGCTGCTGTCCCTGATACCGGAATCGCAGAATCTGGAAGAGGCAGTTTACCGGGAGCTTCTGACGGAACTGGACGAGGACCGCCGGACAGCGGTGTCCGCCTTGGATGCCCGGATACGGGAAAGTATGGACTACTATACGATGTGGGTACACCAGATCAAGACGCCGATTTCCGCTATGCGGCTGATTCTCCAGGATGACGAGTCGGAGCGGGGACGGGCCCTCAGCACGGAGTTGTTTCGGATAGAGCGGTATGTGGAACTGGTCCTGAGCTATCTGCGGCTGGGCGGCGGCTCTACAGACTATATGATTCGTCAGGTAGATGTGGACAATATGCTGCGCCAGGCTGTGCGGAAATATGCTCCGCTGTTCATCCGGGGCAAGGTTGCCTTGGAGCTGCGGGAGACAGCTTTGCACGTCCTCAGCGATGAGAAATGGTTACAGCTGGTGGTGGAGCAGGTGCTGTCCAACGCGGTGAAGTATGCCCCCGGCGGGCACGTGAAGGTGTGGAGCGAGGGGGAGCGGCTGTTTATCCAGGACGACGGCGTGGGCATCGCGGCGGAGGATCTGCCCCGGATCTTCGAGCGGGGATTCACCGGGTACAATGGGCGCATGGACAAGCGGGCCACCGGCATCGGGCTGTACCTGAGCCGGGAGATCTGCCGGAAGCTGGGGCACACCATCACGGTGGAGTCCGAGCTGGGGAAGGGAACCAGGGTGACTGTTGGATTAGCGCGGCCTTATCTGGAGGTCGAATAGGCGGCTTGCGCCTGGAAAGCCTTGCAAATACAGGGCTCTACCGCTGGTCGGTTGACAAAAGCGCTGCCTTTTGCTTATACTTGCGGCAAAGGAGGAATGCACAATGGCAGGAAACTATAAAATTGACAACGGAAAATTTGGCGCCTTTCTATCCCAGCTGCGGAAGGAAAAAGGGATGACCCAGAAGGAACTGGCAGAAAAGCTGTATGTCTCCGACAAGGCCGTGAGCAAATGGGAGCGGGGATTGAGCTTGCCGGATATCGCCCTTTTGCAGCCTCTGGCGGCGCTGATGGAGGTCAGCGTGACGGAGCTGCTCCGTGGGGAGATTATCCGGAAGGATCAGCCGCTGACGATTCAGGAGGTAGAACCGCTGGTCAATGGGGCGCTCGTCATGACCGCCCAGGAGCAGACGGCACAGCGGGAGAACCGGCGGAAGTGGGGAATGCGGTTTTTGTGGGCGCTGGCGCTGTGCGCCGTGGAGATCGGGCTGCTCTTCCGGTTCGGGCAGCCGTGGTTCTGGCGGGAAGCCAGCGTTTTCGTGATCCTCCCGCCGCTGATGGCGCTCATATTTGGCTTGTACTTTGTCTTTTTCTCGAAAGAAAAACTGCCCGGATTTTATGACCAATATGAGGTGGACTTTTACAGCGACGGGGTGTTTCGCATGAACATACCGGGGGTACACTTCAACAACAGCAACTGGCCCCATATTTTGAATGCTGTCCGGGCGTGGGCCTGTCTGACGCTGGGCGGCTGGGTATTGCTTTTCGCCGCCATGCAGAGGCTGCTGGCGGAGCTGGGGCTGGCGGCAATGGTGCAGTTCGCTATTTTGCTGCCCGTAACGCTGTTCGTGATTCTGGGCGGGATGATGATACCCGTTTATGTGGTGGGGAAGAAGTATCAATAAGGAACGCTCCTTGACTCTGCGCTGCGTCAAGGAGCGTTTTTTTGCTGCTGTTTCACGGAAGAAAAAATTTCCGTGAGATGCTATGGACCTTTCGCTATTGGATGTATATAATGGGCTCATCTTAAAAAGAAATGATGATCCCCATGTTAAAAAAACTCACAGCACTGTCCCTGTCCCTGCTGATTTGCCTGTCCATGCTGCCCTCCCAGGCCGGTGCGATGGATGCGGCGGAAGACGAACCGGGTGTTCGGGCGGAGGAGCAGATTTCTCCCGAGGATGCCGATGCGGGGATCGCGCCGTGGCGGATGGATTGCCAGGATATTCTTGGAGGCAATGCAGGGGGAGATCCTGGCGATGGTGTACCGCCTGCTGTACCAATTAAGAAGGGTAACGGGGAGCCGTATCTCCCTTAATTTGTGCAGAAGTTATTTCAAAATAAGATGTGGAAATTATCATTTCGTTGAGTATAATCTAAATACGGAAACCGCAGCGGGCTTATTATGCTCCGTTGCGGTTTCCGGCGCATGATATTGAAACCCGGAGGGACCTTTTTATGAGAAAGAGACTATGTCTGCTTTTACTGGTACTTAGCCTTTTGCTGACCGCCTGCTCTCCCGCAACTCAGCCGGAACCAACCCCCGCGCCGGAGGCCCCCGTCCCTGAGGAGCCCCCTGAGCCGGAGTTGTCACAGAGAGAAAAGGAGTGGACTGAGGACATCGAATTTTTTCGGGAAAATATCAAAGAAAAGCACGCGGATCCATTCTATTTCTGCCCGGAGGAAGAATTTGACTGGAGGCTGGACCAGCTGGCCGCAAGGGTGGGGGACTTGTCCGACAATGACATCTTTTTTGAGCTTACAGCCATTGCCGCCCGGCTGGGCGATATTCATTTGAATGTCTATCCCGGCGCATCCCATATTTATGACAGGATGTTTCCTGCCAAGGTTAAATTTTTCGACAATAAATTATATTTAACCGCCTTTCAAGAGGGCTTTGAACATCTCAGACCTTATCTGCTCCGTGAGATTGTTGCGGTCAATGGGGTGGACATTGCGTATCTCGAACGGAAAATAGAAAGCGTGAGCAATCCCGCCAACAGATGGTACAGCAGGGAGACTTTTACAGAGTTACATTACTTTTTTGTTCCGGCGTTTTTTGACTGGGCAGGCTGTGGCTATACGGAGGGTTATACCTTCCAGATCCTCAATGAAAACCAGGAGGTCGAGTCGGTAGAGATCCCTCTGATTACTGGCGACGAATGGAAGCAGGGCCAGTGGATCTGCCCGGAGAATTGGGATTCCCTCCGCTATTTGAGAAGTGGCATCCAGGCAGAGTATATCGAGGCGGAAAATGGAGGGTGCGTCTATGTGTCTTTTGCTGTGATGGACTATCCCAGTTCTATTCGCAGGCTCATAAATGAAGCGGCCGAATTGCTGGAGGAACATGCAGACTGCGGCAAGTTGGTGATCGACCTCCGGATGAATACCGGCGGATGGTCGACGGTGATTTGGGCGCTACAGGATACAGTCCGGCAGCTGAAACCGGAGTGTACATATGTGCTGACCGGAGGTGGGACGATGTCCATGGCGATAAATGCCATTGCCTGCTTCAGAGGCGGTCTGGACGCGATCACTGTGGGCGAGCCTACAGGACAGTTCTCCTCTTTTTTTGCCTATTCAGGAGATGCGGAGAATGAGCGGCGCTTCACGCTTCCGCATTCGCAGCTTGAGGTGGAGGTTTCAAACCTTTGGAACGACAGCGCGACGGACCTTCCGCTATTTGATATTGACTATGCTTTTAAGGAGCGTTATGATGAAACTGGCAGACTCTATGAGTGGGAAAATACCATCCTGCCGGATGTATACGTCTATCAGGACATCGAGGATATCCGGCAGGGAAGGGACAGTGTTATGGAGTGGGCGCTGGCGCAGTGACATGATAGATTATCAATTAAGACCGAAACAGAGGGGGAATGTACTGACATGAGAAAGATAATTTGCCTGTTTTTATTGGCTTTCTGCCTGCTGCTGACAGCCTGTGCGCCCGCAGCCCAGCCGGAGCCTGTTCCCGCGCCAGACCCCGCGCCGGAGGTGGAAGCGTCCGCTCCTGAGGAGATCCCCGCCCCTGAGGACCCCACAGAGCGGGAGCTGCCCCAGCGGGACAGGGACTAGATCGAGGATATCGAATTTCTGCGGGAGGAGTATAAAGCCAGGCATCTGGATCCCTTTTATTACTGCCCGGAGGAGGAGTTCGACTGGAAGCTGGACCAGCTTATCACAAGGGTGGGCGAGTTGTCCGACAGCGACATCTTCTATGAGCTTGACGCCATTATCAGTGGTATGGGCGACACCCACACCCAACTCTGGTGGGACGGTTACCTGCCCATCTGCGACCGCCTGTTAGCCATCAATATGTTCCCGCTGAACGGCAAGCTGTATCTGGGAAGCTGCCTTGAGGGATCCGGCCAATTCGAGCCGTATCTGCTGCATGAGATCGTTGGAGTGAACGGTGTGAACAGCCTGTACCTTATGCGCAGGGGAACTGCTCTGGTGGAACCATTCAACTGGAACAGCGAAACGGAGTTTCCCCAATATCCGAGCTTCTTTGACTGGGTGGGCTGCGATTACAGGGAGGGCTATACCATCCAGATCCTCAATGACAATCAGGAAGTAGAATCGCTGCAGGTCCCCGTGATTACTCTCGATGAGTGGATGGCGGGACCGTGGATAAAGCACGAGAACTGGGCCTCTCTGGTTTACGCAAAAGGAGGCGACCGGACGGCGTATTATGAAGGACCAGACGGGGGGTGTATCCAGTGGTGCATAGGCGAAATGTGGTATCCCAGCACCATCCGGCGATACCTGGCGGAGGTTGCCGTGCTGCTGGAGGAGCATCCGGATTGCAGCAAGCTGGCCATTGACCTCCGGGGGTGCCCTGGCGGGAGTGCGGAATCCCTTCCATTTCTGGAGGAGGTCCGGGCAGAGGCCGGGCTGCTGGAGGAAAAGCAGGTTTACATCCTGACCGGCGGCGGCACAGCTTCCTCTGCCACCAGGATGATTGCCCTTCTCAAGGACGAATTTAATGCGGTGACTGTCGGTGAACCCACAGCGCAGTTTTCTTCCTTCTTCAGCCGGAGCGGGGAGGACAGCACAAGCGTCCTCCCCCATTCGCAGATCAAGTTCAAGATCTCCGACCTGTGGCGGGACAGCACAAAACTGTTGGAGGAAATGGGCGTAGAGATGGTATATGAAGAATATTACGACGAGGATGGCAGGCTCTACCAGTGGGAGACCTGTATTCAGCCGGATGTATATGTCCACATGGACATTGAGGATCTGCGCCAGGGGAAGGATACGGTTATTGAGTGGGTGCTGGCGCAGTAATATGAAAAACGGACCTCGAGCCAAGAGTCAGGCTTGAGGTCCGTTTCCCCATTACCGCCGGAGCTGGGAGAGAGCCATATAAAGGCCTTGCTGCACTAATCAACATTTGAACGAAAGAGATTTGCGAGGACTATGGAAGCGGGAAGCTTCTCCGCGAAGCCAGCCTGCAATCCAGTTTGTACCATCATCTACGCACCCATTTATAGCAAGCTTCAGAATTCATGACAAAAAAGGAGGGGAGGACAAAGGGTGCAGGGCAAGGCGGAGGACGCAGGCGGGCTGACGCCCGCCAAGGACGACAACGCGGCCATGCGCACTTTATACCCCCGAGCTTTTGCCAGGAATTCTGATGATTGCTATAGAAGATGTTCTAAAGGCTAATAATCTTTTTATCTACCCAGAATTTTACATACCAGAATTGAAGTATAGAGCGGATTTGGCGATCGTACAAATGGATCTTTCTGCGGATGGGGCTCTTTCCCAAAGAGTGCTGGATATTGCTGCCATTGTTGAACTGAAATTTGAGGGCGGGACAGCGCAAGGCACTCTGGATGTTATAAAGGCTGATTTGCAAAAGATTAAACGCTATGCCAAACAGATGGATGAGAACTGTCAATTTTACTTCGGTGTAATCTATGAGACAGAATGTGCGTGGCTACACTGGTATGATCGCCGAAGTACGGAACATTGGGCGAGCGGGCGTGTAACCGAACTAAACGCTGGATACTTGGATGGCATAATGACTTTTGAGGTCAATTCCCATAACCAAATGGGCATCCAGAATAAAAGTGCAACTTGCCAAATCTTTTGGTGAACTCCCCCTTGACAAATGTTCTCTTGTCATTCCTAACTTGGCAGAGTACTGGGGTGGAAATATGGGGTTCAGGCAGAAGATTCGGGAATCTCCCCATTCCGCCGGAATTTTTCCCATAGTCCGCTTGACGGCTTTTTTCTTGTGTTATATAATAATGCCGAACATTTGAACGAAAGAGGGGGCAGCATTGTGGACGCCAAAAAGATGAAAGCCGCTGCTGAGTGGTTCCGCCATACCGTGTTTCAGGACGAGGCCATCCAGCCCAAGCCAGCCCAGCGGCCGGAACGCCTGCCCTCCCTCCTCCGCGCAGCCCGTACTTTGGAAGGCAGGAGCATGCAGCACTGGCAGTCCCGAAGCGCAGTTTTTTTGCAGCAGGCCAAGCTCCTGGTCAATTACGAGGATGATTACGACTTCTCCGGCCGCGTCCAATACTATTATCCCACTTACCAATCCCTGAAGGACCAGGAGCTGCGCGGTTATTTTTCCTGGAGGACAAAGCTGCGCAAAGGCGATATTCGGGAGACCTCCCTCTCTTTCGCCTTTCTCTATGTCTACGAACTCATCAATCAAATCGGCGTCGCAGACGCCATGGACGGATACCGCAGGCTGCGGGATTTCCGAGAAGCCTACGGGCAGATCAGCGGCAGCCCTCTCCCCTACCTGGATCAATGGATGACAGACTACGTGATTTATTACGATCTGGACGCGGCGCTTTTGGCCGGCTCCCCACAGGTGCTTTTTGACCAGAGTATCACCGTGCTGGAACAGGTGGGAACCGAGAAGCCGGAGCGGATCATCACTGCAGTAAAACAGCTGGCTCCCAAATGGCTGGAGCGTTCCAAATTCTATGCAGCCCACGCGGAGGAGATGGACAGGGTCATCGTCCAGGTGCTTCGGCAAATGACGGATCATTATGCCGCCCGGTGCAAGAGGTCCTTGACGGAACAATATTTCGGCAGTCCCGGCCGGTATCAGACCCGCCCTTTCGAATCGGCTGTTTTCTGCGACCCGCTGAAAAGGCGCAATTATGAATATGCCGTGGATGAGCGCTGCGTATGCCGCTGTGAAAACGGTCTCTGGTCCATTGACAAGCATGCTTGTACGCCGGGAGCCGGCAAAAAACTGGACGCTCTGATGAAAACCATTGACGCCGAGATGCGTGTGGCCTTTGAAGACCGCCATCCCATCAAGTCGGAGCTGGATACCAAGTGGATTCTCCGGATCATTCAGGGGGAAATTCAGCGCCTTCTGACGGAAAAGCATGCTGCGGAGGAGAAAAAAATTGTCATCGACTATACCCGGCTGACGCGCATCCGCCGGGACGCCTCCATTACCCGGGAGAAGCTCATCGTTGATGAGGAGGCGGATATTCCGGCGGAAGCCGCCCCTCCGGTATGCGGGCAGGCGCAGGCTCCTCCGGAGGTGGAATCCCCGCAGGCGGATACGCCTCTGACTCCGGAGGAGTACCGCCTGCTGCAATGCCTGCTCTACGGCGGAGACACCGGCTGGGTGCAGGGGACCGGACACCTCATGTCCGTCCTGATAGACGGCATCAACGAAAAACTGTACGACACCTTTCTGGACTCTGTTCTGGATGATACCCCTCAGGTCGTTGAGGACTACACAGATGATTTGAAAGAGATGGTACGCCCATGAAAATACCCAGACGAATTGCCCAAACATTGATGAACTCCCTGAAGGGCGGCGTAGTGCCCCGGGTGGGCCTGCCCTATGTCACTGTGGGTCGGAAGGCGGAAATCGACGCCCTCCTCCGCGACGTGGACATCATCGCCGGCGGCGGGGCCTCCTTCCGCTTCATCGTTGGCCGGTACGGCAGCGGCAAGAGTTTCCTGCTCCAGACCATCCGGAACTACGTGATGGCCAAGAATTTCGTGGTGGTGGACGCCGACCTCTCCCCGGAGCGGCGGCTCCAAGGCACCCGGGGCCAGGGGCTGGCCACCTATAAGGAGCTTATCCGCAACATGTCCACCAAAACCCGCCCCGAGGGCGGGGCCCTGTCGCTGATCCTGGACCGCTGGATCAGCAGCGTGCAGCAGGAGGCCGCCGAGGCCGCCGGTCTGAGTGTCACCGACCCGGCCCTGGCAGCGGAGGCGGAAAAACGGATCTCCGCCGTGATCGGTTCTCTCAGCGAGATGGTCCACGGCTTCGACTTCGCCCGGCTGCTGACGCTCTACTACCGCGCCTCCCTCTCCGGGGACGATGAGGCCAAGGGCAAGGTCCTCAAATGGTTCCGGGGGGAGTACGCCACCAAAACCGAGGCCCGGCAGGAGCTGGGGGTCAACATCATTATCACCGATGATGACTGGTACGAGTATCTGAAGCTCTTCGCCTGCTTCCTCCAGCAGGCGGGGTATGCCGGGATGCTGGTACTCATCGATGAGCTGGTGAACATTTACAAGATCCCCAACGCCGTCACCAGGCAGTACAACTATGAAAAAATCCTGACTATGTACAACGACACCATGCAGGGCAAGGCCCAGCACCTGGGGGTCATCCTCTGCGGCACGCCGCAGTGCATGGAAGATCCCCGCAGGGGCGTCTACAGCTATGAGGCCCTGCGCTCCCGGCTGGCGGAGGGACGCTTCTCCGGCCAACACAAAGACCTGCTCTCTCCGGTCATCCGGCTCCAGCCCCTTACGCTGGAAGAGATGCTGATTCTGGTGGAAAAGCTGGCGGATATCCACGCCGGGCTGTACGAGTACGCCCAGACTGTTACCCAGCAGGATATGGTGGACTTTATTGAAATCGAGTTCGGCCGCATCGGCGCGGACGAGCATATCACTCCCCGGGAGGTCATCCGGGACTTCATCGAGGTGCTGGACATTGTGTATCAGAACCCGGGAATCAAGGTCCGGGAGCTGCTGGGCAGCGGGGATTTTGCTTACGCGCAGAACGCGGTACAGGAGGCGGGCGCGGACGGACAGTTCGCGGAGTTTGAGCTGTGACCGCTTGCGTGGGGAGCGATAGATCGGAATTGATAGAGGTAACGCAAATGGATATATCCCTTTTCTCCAATGATTATATTGTACGCCGCCTGGAAAAAACGGACGTGGCAGATATCTATTTACTGTGCAGTAAAAATAGCTTGTACTACCAATACTGTCCTCCCTTTGTGACCGAACAGAGTATTATGGACGATATGAAAGCCTTGCCGCCAAATAAAGAAATGTGCGACAAGTATTATATAGGGTACTACAAAGGGAAAGAATTAATTGCCATAATGGATTTTATTATGGCATACCCAGATGAAAAGACTGCTTTTATCGGCTTTTTTATGACAGCGACATCGATTCAGAATACTGGCATTGGAAGCGGCATAATTGACGATTTATGCCGTTATCTGACTGAAATCAGGCTTTCAAGCGTACGGCTTGGTTGGGTTAAAGGCAATCCCCAGGCAGAACATTTTTGGCGTAAAAACAATTTTAAGGAAACAGGGATTACGTATGACACGGATCACTATACGGTCGTTGTAGCTCAGCGGGCTTTATAAATTCCAGTGTATCGAACGATCCTATAAGGAGCTTTCCATGAACATCTTCGACCACTACGCCCCCTTTGTGCAGGAGTACATCTACCGCAACGGCTGGGAGAGCCTCCGGGCCATCCAGGTGGCTGCGGCGGAGGTGATCTTCCGCACGGACGATAACCTGCTCCTCACCGCCTCCACCGCCTCCGGCAAGACGGAGGCGGCCTTCTTCCCCATTATTACCCTCTTTTCTGAGGACCCACCGTCCTCCGTGGGCTGCATCTACATCGGCCCCCTGAAGGCCCTCATCAACGACCAGTTCCTCCGGCTCAACGACCTGTGCGAGGAGGCAGACATTCCCGTCTGGCACTGGCACGGCGACGTGGCCCAGAGCCACAAGGAACGGCTCATGAAGCGTCCCTCCGGCATTTTGCAGATCACCCCGGAGTCCCTGGAGGCCATGCTGCTCCACAAGCACGCCGCCATCCCCAAGCTCTTCGGTGATCTGCGGTTCGTGGTCATCGACGAGGTTCACTCCCTCCTGCGGGGGGACCGGGGCGGACAGACCCTGTGCCTCATCGAGCGTCTGAGCCGTCTGGCGGGGGTCAACCCCCGGCGCATCGGCCTGTCCGCCACCATGGGCGACCCGGAGCGGACGGGGGAGTTCCTCTCCCTGGGCACCGGGCGGAAGACGATCATCCCCAGGATCGAGGCCAAGGGCGTCAAATGGCGGCTGAGCATGGAGCATTTCTATGTGAAGGATATCCAGGCCGCCGGGGACCGGACGGATATCGAGGCCCTGCCTGTGCTGGAGGAAAAAACCGACCAGGCTCCGGACAATGCGGACCCGGGGCTGGGATATATTTTTGAACACACCCGGGGCAAAAAGTGCCTGCTCTTCGTCAACTCCCGGGAGGAGTGCGAGACGGTCACCACCACCCTGCGGCAATACTGCGAGCGCAGCCGGGAGCCGGACCGCTTTCTTATCCATCACGGCAACCTCTCCGCCTCCTACCGGGAGACGGCGGAGGAGATTATGAAGGACGAGAGCCAATATCTGACCACCGTCACCACCGCCACATTGGAGCTGGGGATCGACATCGGGCGGCTGGAGCGGGCTTTCCAGATCGACGCGCCCTGGACGGTGTCCTCCTTCCTTCAGCGTATGGGCCGCACCGGGCGGCGGGAGCTGCCCCCGGAGATGTGGTTCGTCATGCGGGAGGACGAGCCGGAGGCCCGGGCCATGCTGCCCGCCACAATCCCCTGGAAGCTTCTCCAGGGCATCGCCCTGGTACAGCTCTATCTGGAAGAGCGCTGGGTGGAACCGCCCCGGCTGGACCGGCTGCCCTTCAGCCTGCTGTACCACCAGACCATGTCCACCTTGGCCTCCTGCGGCGAGCTGTCCCCGGGGGCGCTGGCGGACCGGGTGCTGCGGCTGCACTACTTCCACCGTATTTCTCAGGAGGATTACCGGGTGATGCTGCGCCATCTGGTTGAAACCGACCACATTCAGCGAACGGAACAGGGCGGACTCATCGTGGGCCTGGCCGGAGAGCGGGTGGTCAATTCCTTCAAATTTTACGGCGTATTTGAGGAAAACGAGGAGTACACCGTCCGCAGCGAGGCGCAGGAGCTGGGGACCATCGTCATGCCGCCGCCGGTAGGGGAAAAGCTGGCCATTGCGGGGCACGTCTGGGTGGTGCTGGATGTGGACCGCAAGCGGCATTTGGTGTACTGCGAACAGGTCAAGGGGAACATCCCCGCCTACTTCGGGCTTTGCCCCGGGGATCTGCACACCAGAATCCTCCGGCGGATGCGGCAGGTCCTCCGTGAGGAGCGGCAATACCCCTATCTGATGAAAAACGCCGTGGCCCGCCTGGAGCAGGCCCGGTTCACAGCAGTCCGCTCCGGCACCGGGGAGCATCCTATGATCCACCTGGGGGGCAACATGTGGTGCCTGCTGCCCTGGGTGGGGACATACACCTTCCTTACCATGGAGCGGTTTCTGACAATCAAATGCGGGGAGCGTCTGGGGCTGCGAAATCTGGATTCTGCCCGGCCCTACTATATGCAGTTTACGATGAAGGCTGAGGAGAAAACCTTCTTCCGTGTAATAACGGAGGAAATCCAAAAGCCTATTGATCCGCTGGAGCTGGTTTACCCCAAGGAACTGCCTCTATTCAACAAATATGACGAATATCTCCCGGAGGCGCTGGTGCGGAAGGGCTTTGCTTTGGGCGTGCTGGACCTGGGCGGGCTGCGGGAGACGATTCTGAGCTGGAGTGCCGGGCAGCGGTGAGACGCGAATGAGGGATATCCGGCATATACAGACTGGCCCCGGAGGCGAACGCCTCCGGGGCTTTTGCTATGAATGTGGATTCGTCCTGGCGCACGTCAGGGAAGCCTCTAGCTTTGAGTATCTCCGCTGCCGGCATCCTCCGATGCCCTCCTTGAGGACGGTCCAGGTCTCAACGTTCACCTCGTCACGGTTGTAATCATGCTCGTTGGTGGCCTCCTGTACCGCCTCGTAGTACCAGGCGTCCTCCGGATTGTCGGCCCACTTCTTCATCTCGGGAAGCATGTGGCCCTTGTCGGGAGTACGGTCCAGCATACGGTTGACGATGGTCATGACCTGGGCGCGAATGATGAAGTCCTCCGGATCGAATCTGTTACCATTCCCGTTGATCCACCCGGCTTTGGCGGCCAGACGGATGTAGGAAGCTGCCCAGTGGTCCGCCGTATCGGAGAAGTCGCCCTTACCGTCGTCCACATGACTGTCGTCCAGGAACCGGGCCGCGATGGCCGCGAACTCGGCACGGGTGATGTTGGCCAGCGGACGCACATGGTCCTCATCGTAGCCGATGACGTAGGCGAAGTGGTCCGTGTCGTTCAGGCCTACGGCTCCCGCCAGAGGTACCTCCTGATCGATGATGGTGGTGCCAGGCGTGGGCGCAGGTGCCGGAGCGGGGTCAGGTCTCGGGGTAGGCGTGGGGGTTATTCCTCCTCCACTGGTACGCTGCGTTACCGTCAGAGTGCCAACCGACTCCTTTACCTCATAGTTGCTCTCCTTTACGGTACCGGTCCATTCCAGGCGGTAGCTGTTGGGAGACATCCCGACTGCTGTCTGGCTACCGGTGACTGCAAAGGCAACCGTTTCACCATTTACCAGGCCGCTGACACTTCCACTTGCGGTCAGTGCGCTGCCGTTATAGGTACGGCTGGCACTGCCGGTAACCACCGTCAGCGTAGCTTTTTGAATGGTCAGCTGTCCATTCAGTAGTTAAGTCCGGCATTATCATCAAAGGAGCAGGTAAAGGTGTTGTCAACTCTGCCACTCTCTGTGACCTGAGTGCATGTGCCGGTGATGGTGTTGATGGAGGAGTGTCCCAGCACGTCCGCCAGCTTGGCGATGTCCCGGCAGACCTTGTAGAACAGCGTGGCGAACAGATGCCGGAGGGTGTGGGGGAAAACCTTGGAGGCATCCACCTCGGCTTTGGCGCACAGCGCTTTCATTTCCCGCCGGATCTGGCGGCGGGAGACCGGCTTTCCGCTTCTGGTGAGAAAAATCTCTCCGGAGGCGGTTTTCTGTTTCCGGGCGTATTTCAACAGCTTCCGGCAGAGCTTGGACGGGAGGAGGATGGTGCGGATTTTGCCTTTCAGGCTGATCTCCGCCCGCCCGCTCTGCACGGGCCTCCACGGTGATATATTGCACCTCCGAAACACGGATGCCGGTGGCACGGTTTCCATCAAAAGCCCCAGACGCTCCTGCCCCTGCTCCGCCGCTGTGTCGAGAAAGCGCTGGTATTCCGCCCGCGTCAACTCACGGTTCTGCTCCCGGAAGGTCTTCCGCTGGACACGGAGGAAC
>JAAZZJ010000012.1:15686-19325 GCA_014237695.1 Oscillospiraceae bacterium
ATTTCAGCAGGTGGTTGACGGCGGACAGCATGGAGTTGATGGTGGCGGGAGCGTAGCCCGCCTCCAGAAGATGCTCCCGCCACCCGGCCGCGGTATCCTTCGCCAGCTCCCGCTCTCCCAGCCAGGAGGCGAACTCCCCGCTGCCCCGGAGGTACTTCCCGATGGTCCCGGGGGTGCGCTCCTCTCGCTTCAGGCTGGATGAAAATGACTCCAATTCGATCCTTGTGACTGGCATAGAAAGGCCTCCTTTGTGTGATGCCTACAGCTTCACACAAAAGAGGCCTTTCGCATACCATTATGACAGCTTTTTTTGTTCCTGACCGCACAGTTTTGCCAGATCTTCCCCATCACACAAAAGAGGAGTACATTGCACGGAAAACAGGATTTTCACCAAAATCCGGACTGCTATCTCTCCCTCCACGCCGCAATCACCGCCAGGAAAGCCTCGCCGTACCGCTGGGCCTTGATCTGCCCAACGCCGGAGACCTCCAGAAATTCCTCCGGTGTCCGGGGCGCCCTGGCCGCCATATCGGCCAAAGCGGCGTTGGAAAAAATGATGTATGGGGGCACGCCCTCCTGCCGGGCCAGCCGGGTCCGTTCCGTCTTCAGAGCGGCAAGAAGGCCGCTGTCCGGCGGGGCGGAGGACGCGCTCTCTTTCTTCCTCTCCGACCGGGCTTCCGTCTGCCGCTCCACCCGGGAGAGCATGAGTACCCGTTCCCCATGAAAGAGTACCGTCCCCGCACGGGGGCCTGGTCGGAGCGTGGCGTGTTCCGGCTCCGTATAGACGCACTCCTCCGCCTCCAGGCAGTCCAGCCAGGCCCGAACCCGCTCCCGGGGTTCCTCCCGCATCAGGCCGTAAGTGGACAGCTGATCCAGGCCCAGCTCCCTGATACGCTGGCTGCGGCCGCCCCGAAGGACCTGAACGATGAGGGCAGCGCCGACATAGTAGCCCAGCCTGTCCCGGACCCGCTTGATGCAGGAGAGGATCATCTGCGCCTGAACGGTAACATCCGCCTGAGAGAACATCCCCTGGCAATTACCACAGCCTCCGCAGCGCGCCGGATGGGTCTGCCCGAAATAGTCCAGAATCCGGTTCCGGAGGCACTCGTTGGTCTTGCAGTAGTCTACCATGGCATTCAGACGCTCCAGTTCCCGGGCCTCCGGCTCCCCGCCGGTTCCATGAGAGAGAAGGATCCGCGCCGTAGCCACATCTCCCGCGCCGTAAAGCAGCACGCAGTCCGCCGCTTCTCCATCCCGGCCGGCCCGGCCGGCCTCCTGGTAATAGGACTCCAAATTCTTTGGCATGTTGTAGTGAATCACAAAACTGACGTTGGACTTGTCAATGCCCATACCAAAGGCGTTGGTGGCCACCATGATCTGCCGGCGGTCATACTGGAAATCCTCTTGGCTTTCTCTCCGCTCCTCCTCGTCCAGCCCTGCGTGGTAGCGGGCCGCAGAAAATCCCTGCCGGTTCAGCTCTGCCCAGACCCGCTCTACATTGGAGCGGGTGGCGCAGTAGACGATGCCGCTGCGTCCCCGCCGCTCCGCCAGCAGGGACAGCAGCTCCGGGAGCTTCTTTCTGGGCCGCCGGACGTCAAAAAACAGATTGGGCCGGTCAAAGCCCGTTACCACCCGTACCGGCTCCCTCAGCTCCAGCTGCCGAACAATATCCTCCTGCACCTGAGCCGTAGCGGTGGCGGTAAAGGCGGCCAGTACGGGCCGCCGGGGCAGAGCCGACACGAACTCCGCGATTTTCAGGTAGCTGGGCCGGAAGTCCTGGCCCCACTGAGAGATGCAGTGGGCCTCGTCCACCGCCACCAGAGGAATCTCCAGGTCCGCCGCCAGCTCCAGAAAACGCTGATTTTCCAGGCGCTCCGGCGCTACGTACAGCAGCCGGCACGCCCCGCGCCGGACCCGGCTCCAGACCTGCCGGGATTCCTCCAGCGTCTGAGAGCTGTTGAGAAAAGCGGCGGCAATCCCCGCCGCCTCCAGTGCGGCCACCTGGTCCTTCATCAGGGAGATCAGCGGCGAGACCACCAGCGTCATCCCCGGCAGCAGCAGCGCGGGAACTTGATAGCACAGGGATTTCCCTCCTCCGGTGGGCATGATGCCCAAGGCGTCCCGTCCTGAGAGGATGCCGTCTACCAGAGCTTCCTGGCCGGGGCGAAAAGCATCGTGGCCAAAGTGGTGTTTCAATATGGAGAACTTATCCATTTCTGCCTCGTTTTATGAAGATTCGCCCTGCCGGGCGGGGGCACGGGTTATACTGCATTCACAACTGATACACGCTGTCCGGGCTGCCTGTCCCGGGAAAAACGGCGGTCCAGAGAAGCTGCCGCTATAACCAAAGGCACTATCCGGGCGGATAGTGCCTTTGCAAAGAAACCAAAACGGTTACATCAGCTTCGTGGTATAATACACCAGCTCTGCGAACAGCAACACGCCCAGGACCCACATGAGGTAATAGGAAATGGCCGGAAAAATAATCACCAGCAGAACGCCTGCCGCCGCCGCTGCCAGCACACCGTACAGAATCCGGTAATCGCACTCCGGGGAAAACACCGGGAACTTCCACAGCTTGCCGCCGTCTCTGCGGGCCTTGTCCGCCAGGAACATGGCAGCCGCAAGCCCCAGCACCACCAGCACACATCCGGCAATCACCGGTACACGCCAGTAGTCGGAATGGACGGTAGCCCCCCGCAGCCACACGCTGAACATTGCGCCGCCCAGAATGACGGTACTCACCGTACACTCATGCTGATAGAGCAGGTAAATAAGCGCCAGCACCGCCAGAATGGGAACCAGAACGCACATGGCGGTGACGCCCAGGCCGTTGGTAAAGAAGCGGGTCATCACCCAGCTGGATACAAAGAAGAACGCGCCCACACCGGCTGCCCAGGTCATAATGGTGCGCAGCTTCCTGTCTTTTTTCTTCCAGACGGCGGCCCCTGCACCGGCGGCCAGCAGAGCCAGGCCCACCCACATGGCCACGTTCAGGAACTTGTTCCAGGCCAGGGTGGAGCCAATGTTTCCAAAAGCGAAGCCCCGGTAGGCCAGAATCAGATAGCATTCGGCGGCCAGACCCAGAAGAAACACATAGTAGATGCGGTTCAAGGTGCGGTTATCCTGCCGCTCCTTGGCCGCCCGCTTTTGACTGCTCGGTTTTTTTGTAGAAGACATGTATCGAAACCTCCAACGGATAATAGCGCAGGGAAAATCCTGCCAACGGCGGGACGCTGTGATATTTTAGCAGATTCCCGCCGGTTTTGCAAGAGAAAAACAAACTTTTGTAAAATTAGCCGGGAAAGAGGGGGCTTGCTCCCCTCCGGCCCTCAGTTGACCTGACGGCGGCGGGAGAGGTTGATGGTGCCCTCCTGCATGTCGGTAATCATATCCAGACTCTTGCCGGTACCCTCGGCCACGCAGGCAATGGCGTTCTCGGCCACGGAGGTGGCGATGCCCGTGCGGGAGGTGATGAGCTTATCAAAGCCGGAGACCAGACTGCCGCCGCCGGGCATCATGATGCCGTTGGTGGACACGTCCGCCACCAGCTCCGGGGGCGTGCGCTCCAGGACGGCGTGAATGCTCTCCAGAATGGATTCCGTGGGCTCCTCAAAGGCCTCCAGCATCTCGGCGGAG
>JAAZZJ010000130.1 GCA_014237695.1 Oscillospiraceae bacterium
GCCTCCTTTTTACCGATTCTCAACCGCTTCGACTATAACCTCTTAAAAAAGTGCTGACTGCCAACAGGTTGGACAGCCAGCACTTCCTTCGGATTGCTCCCTTGTATTGCCAAGAGGCGACTAATTTTTTTCCAGGACCAAATCGTTCGAATGCTGCTGCTCATAATAGGAATCTATGGCAACACGGTCGGCAAGAGCTGTCTGCGCTCCATCACGAGTGATACTGAGTCCGGCGGCGTAGGTAGCAAATTGAATAGAGGAAATGATATTGTGGCCCTCGCTGAGGAAAACCGCCAAGGCGCTGATAAACGCATCGCCGGCTCCAGTAGTATCGACTGCCTGAAAATCTGCCGCCGGAAAATGGCGTTTCAACTCCTTGTTGTGGAGATAACAGCCTTTCTCTCCCAAAGTTACGATCACATTCTGCGCTCCGGACACGAAAAGGCTGGCCGCCTTCTCCTCGACAGGCTGCGACCCACTGATCTGGACCTCCAACTCCTTTTCATTTGGCACTAAGAAGGTAATCTTTTTCAGGACCTCGGCGGGAATCACTCTTGGAGTAGTTGGCTTCACAATGGTTTGTATCCCCTTTTCAAGGCAGAAATCAATGGTATATAAAACTGTTTCCCAAGGCATCTCCATAGAGATCAGGCAGAAGTGAGCATCCTCAAAGTAGGCAGCGCCGGCTTTCACCACGTCGGGCTGCAGATCGTTATTGGCTCCGTAGGACCGTACAATGGTACTCTCACCATTTTCCGCCACCAGGATATAGGCTTTGCCGGTTGGTTTATCGTGAACGATACGTACTCCCGCAGTATTGACGCCGTTCTCCACCAGGCTGCTGTAAAGCAGTCTGCCCTCCTGATCGCTGCCCAGACAGCCAATGGCATAGACATTGCCTCCCAGTTTTGCAGCTCCGACACCCTGGTTAGCTCCCTTACCACCGGGCAGATTCAAAAATCTCTGGGCCTGCAGGCTTTCCCCCGATGTAGGAATGTGGGTCAAGTGGACGATCACATCCATATTCATACTGCCAACCACGATGATACGTTTCCCAGCAGTATGCAGAGGTGAAGCTGCACTGGCGCCCGGCCACAGTTGGGGAGAGAGCTGTTCGAGCGTATGGTGCCTTCCCTCAATATTTCCAATCAAGGCCTCTACGGCAGATCGTCCAAGGTCCTGGAAACGAACATCCATCATCGTCAGCTCCGGTTCGAACACATCTAATGGTCCGCTGTGGGCAGAAAGCCCGATGACGGAATAATCCCGAGGGATCTGCAACCCATAGTGGCTTAGTGTTCGATAAACACAGGCGGCAATCTGAGCATCCTGACACAGGAAGGCTGTGCCGCTGCCACAGGTAAACTGCCGTACAAAGGCGGTGATCTCTTCCGAACTGTCGCAGAGGCAAATGGCCTCAGACTGCTTGATAATCTCATGTTCATAAAGGGCTTTGTTGTAACCTGCGATCAGATCCTCACGCAGAAAATGGGATCTCCAGCCAATCACAGCAATCTCCCGATGTCCAAACCGGATCAAATGCTCGACGGCCAGCTTGGCGGCAGCGGAAAAGTCGCAGTATGCCTCACACTGCCCTGACGCACTCTGAAGGTTGGTGGCAGCGACACAAACCAGTTTATCCGGCGCATCGGCCAGCAGCTCCTCAAAGTTGGTCTCCCGGTCCAGATAGAGGACGATTCCATCCACCCCTTTGCCAAACAGGCTGCTGAGATGTTTTTCCCTGTCTGCTTCACTCCGGCAGGTACAAAGAACCATACTGTATCCTTCAGCGCAGGCGGCTGCCTGCGCTCCTGAGATAAAGTCGCTGTATTCCCGGGTTTCGCCAGGCAGTAACAGCCCCACAAAGCCTCCAAAGAAGGAATTATTCTGGATATATTTCTGAAACGGTCTAAAATTGTATTCTTTCACGATCCGCAAAACCTTTTCCCGGGTTTCCTCTGCAATGGAGTCGGCCTTATTGTTCAGCACCTTGGAGACAGTTGCAGGGGAAACTCCGGCTAAAGAGGCTATATCCTTGATGGTCATCCGTATCCTCCCATTTCTGTATTGCCTTATCAAAAATTATTGTAATTTGCATTATATCATATTAAATGGGGGGAAACAAGTGACTGGCACCAGCCAAAGCGCCATTGGTGACATTGCCGCCCACGATGAAGAGTCCGTCCACCTCGGGATAGGAGGAGATGATGCCCTCCACAGCATTGGTCACATCACCGGCGGAGGCGATACCGCGGGTCTCGGTGAGCATCTTGATGCCAAACTCCTCGCAGGCCCTGGCGAGACCCTGATCTCGCAGGTCACCGGCCGCATCGCCCTGGGTCAGGCCGATAACAGCCAGATTCTTCACTCCATAGTCCTCATGGAGTTTCTTGACCATCTGGTAAGCGGTCTCTTCCTCGTAGCAGAACTCATTTCCCACTAACTTGGATTGGCTGAAGACATATTCCTTCAGGCTCTCATCGGAGAGTCGGCGGTTCACCAGGAACCAGTCCACATCACTCTCCTCGAACAGGTCAGCAAGCAGACGGACTGATCCCTCGGAGAAGGAAACAGCCAGAATGCCGTCCACGCCCATGTTAATCATATTCTCGTAAGTGGTCTGCAGGCCATCGGAGCCTCCTGCAATCTGGACGGGAACCAGTTCAACGTTACCGGCAGCCTGGCACATGCTTTCCAGAACAGTGCGGGCGGCCTGATAGGTAGTACCGTATCCGGACATGTCGACCCAGCCCAGACGGTAGGGCTCCGTGCGTTCGGTACTCTGGGACTGTTGGGACTCATTGCCGGGCTTCTTGGTCTCAGGGGTATTGCCGCTGCCACAGGCAGCCAGAAGGCTTACCATCATGGCACCGGCCAACAGGGTAGCAAGCATTCTCTTCATTTTCATTTCGATTTCCTCCTAAAAAATGGCCCGGGATGCACTTTCCAAAGCCTCTTGAGGCGGCTTGCCCTTCATAACACAGGCCAGAAAGTACCCGCAGAAGGTGTCTCCCGCCCCGGTGGTGTCTACCACAGGAACCTTGTGAGCGGGACAGGTCAGATCCTGACCATTGCCGTGGTACATGGCGCCCCGATCTCCCAGGGTGAGTACGATGGCCGCCTTGGGGAATTTCCCTGCCAGAGCGGCCAGTACGGCGGCCCCCTCCGTACTATCGGTGCCTGAGAGGGTCTGCCCCTCCAGCTCATTTAGGATAAAGATATCTACCAATTCCAGGGGATAGGTCACGAGTTCTTTCGAGATGGGCGAGGGATTGAACGCCACATTCAACCCTCGGGTCTTAGCTGCCCGGATGGCATAATCTACGTTGGAGATCTCGTTTTGGAGCAATATGTAGTCTCCGGGACAGAAATGGTCCAGGGCCTCATCGATCATCTTTGGTGTGACCTCCAAATTGGCCCCCCCGTAGATAATGATCGAGTTGGCTCCTGAATCGGCCAACTGAATAACGGCGTGGCCGCTGGGTTCTTCGACCTTATGAATCAGTGCAGTATCCACGCCGGAGTCCCGCAAGGTCTCCAGCAGTTCTTTTCCGTCTGATCCTACACAGCCGGCCATAAGGACATCCGCCCCTGCCCGAGCCAAGGCTACAGACTGATTCAAGCCTTTCCCGCCCTGCTTTGTTTCCAGTTCTTTGGCAGAGACCGTCTCGCCCTCCAGATTGATGTGGTCAACACTATAGACAAGGTCAATGTTTAACGATCCCAG
Source organism: Oscillospiraceae bacterium (assembly GCA_014237695.1). GTDB lineage: Bacteria > Bacillota > Clostridia > Oscillospirales > Oscillospiraceae > Pelethomonas. The sequence goes on from JAAZZJ010000130.1 coordinate 3,728, forward strand.
AGATAAAATTTTCATCAGAGTCACATCTCCTGCTATAAATAAAGTGCGCGAATTATACGGCTATCCTGCACGGGAAACGATTTCCGAAAATTCTTTCTCGCAGAGCATGCCACAGGTAAATGTTTTCGTAAATACTTTTCTTAAAAATCATCGGTTTGTACAATATACAACGATAACATTTTGTCGATAATGACGAGCCCGCAAGGGAGTATAAGCAAAAGCTGTGCCGTGGAGGAATTCTCTTCCACGGCACGTTTCTCTGCCTGTGACACGGTAATTAAATGAGTAAAAAGATGACGAACAAAGAGCAGGCGCTCACCGCATTGTTTATTGCCGCCGTGAGAGCAGGATCACAAAACAGGCCATACCGCAAATTTATATGGAATACATAAAATATGCGTCAATAGGCAGACAGGTTTCTACAATTAGATCAATAACCAGACAACTTCATTAAAATTTTCCCAAAAGTTGTTGAATCAGAAAAAGCTTTATGTTACATTCTCATTATACAGATGCTGGAAGATAACCGGGACCACATCTGACTAATTATGGAAAAGGAGCGAGATCATGAAAAGAAGAATTCTTAGCATCGCACTGCTTGCCGCCATGTGCGCGGCCCTGCTGGCGGGCTGCGGCCAGAAGTCCGCAACCTGGAAGGTCACCTGCCCCTGGGCGCCCTCCGGCGTAGCCGCCATGGTGAGCCAGCAGGCGGCAACCAAGTCCACCAGCTATTCCGACTCCATCACCCTGGTGGCCGAGGCCATCAAGGGCGACGCCGCCACCGTAAATACCTGGGTGGCCGACACCAAGGCCAACGATACCGAGCTGGTCTTCGTGGGCGAGGGCCTGCTGTCCATCACCTCCATTCTGGATCCGGCCAAGATGCAGTTCGGGTATGAGGACTTTGTGTTTGTGGAAAACCTGTACTCCTCCATCTTTGTCCTCTCCGCCGACGCCAAGCTGAATATCAGCAGCGTGGCCGATCTGGAAGCCTATGTCCAGGAGGGAACGGAGATTAGCGTGGCCGTCAACGGCGCTACCGGCTCCGAGGCGTTCCTGGCCGCGTCTCTGTTCGGCGCCATGGGTGCGGGCGACAAGCTGAAGCTGACGCCCTATCAGTCCGCCGCCGAGGCCGCCCAGGCCGTGGCCCGGGGCGAGACCCAGTTTGCCGTTTCCCACCAGTCCCAGATCCTGGAAACCTACCAGCAGAACGGCGTGACCATCGTGTGCGCCTTTGACGAGGGCAATATTGAAAGCGGTCCCTTTGCAGGTGTAGAGGGAGTGGGCCAGCATGGCTATCCCTACTTCCGCAACCGCTGCTTCATCATGGCCCGGGCCGGCACCGACGAGAAGAAGGTCGCCGAGCTGAAGGAACTCTACGGCAAGATCCTGGCGGACGCGGAAGTCGTGGATTGGCTCCAGAACACCATGCTGCTGGAGGTTGACACCATGTCCGTGGCGGACGTGGAAGCCCACGTGGAAAACGTGAAGGGCATCGTCAACGAGTACAAGGACATCGTCGCGGGCTGATCGCAGCCATACATACGGGGAATGGGATAGGGCGGAAGTCCCGCCCATTCCCCTTTTTATTTCCTGAATTTTGAAAGGAGGTTCCCTATGAAGCAATGGGTAGAGCAGTTTAACGGCCGTATGGACGCCTGGGGCCGGAAGCTGCAAGGAAAAGAGATCCGCATCCCCATCGATCTGGTTACCGGCATAGTGTTCGCCCTCTTTGCCCTGGTGATCCTGCTGGTCATGCCGGACCAGGTGGCGGTCTCTGAGAAAGACGTGGTCAACGGCCGGGCGTTTCCCACACTGCTGATGGCGGTTATGCTTCTTTGCTGCGCCATGCTGGTTGGCAAGGAACTCTATAAGCTGGCAGCGAAGCAGCCCCTGAATTGGAAGGTCATCAACATCCAGGTGGAGGTCAAGGCGCTGGTGATTCTGGGCATTTTGCTGGGCACCTATTTCCTCAGTAAGCTGACCGGCCTGTTCGTGGTGGGAGCGGTCTTCTGCTGCCTGGGATTCCTGCTCTACTTCCGATGCCGGAAGAAGTCCTACTATGCCATTACCCTGGTGATCGCGGTGGCCATCTGGGCGGCCTTCCGCTTTGTCCTGGGCGTGGGCTTTTAAGGAGAGAGGCGGCTTATGTTACAATACATTGCTCCGGCCACCGGTCTGCTGTTTACTCTGGAAAACATCCTGTGGATCAACCTGGGTGTGTTTATCGGTTCGGTTTTCGCGGCCATCCCCGGACTGAGCGTCATCCTGTGCGTGATTCTGTTCCTGCCCGTCACCTACTCCATGACCGCCATTCCCGGCATGATGTTCCTGCTGGGCATCTACTGCGCCGGGGGCTATGGCGGCAGCGTGTCCGCCATCCTCATCAACACCCCCGGCACTCCTCACGCGGCGGCCACCATGCTGGACGGGCATCCCCTGTCAGAAAAAGGCCGGACCAAGGCCGCTCTGAAGATCGCCCTGTACGCCTCCACCTTCGGCGGCATCTTCTCCGCCCTGATGCTGCTGTTCCTGGGGCCCCAGGTGGCCCGGGTGGCCGCCCAGCTGGGCACCGCGGAGTATTTCATGGTCTGCGTCTTCGGCCTGACCATCATCGCCGGCGTGTCGGGCAAGAGCATGATTAAGGGGTTGATCTCCGCGTGCCTGGGACTGCTCATCTCCTGCGTGGGCTCTGACCCCATGACCAGCTACGACCGCTTCACCTTCGGCGTTTCCCGGCTGTATCTGGGTCTGGATCTGGCGGTCTGCCTCATTGGCCTTTTCGCCCTGGTGGAGATCATGTCCAAGGCGGAGAAGCGGCTGGACCGTCTTAACCTGGATACCGCCCAGATCAAGGACGACGGCGTCATCACCAAAGCGGAATACAAGCGCATGGCCCGGCCGGTGCTGCTGTCCTCCATTATCGGCGTGATGGTGGGCATCATCCCCGGCACCGGGGCCTCGGAGGCCTCCTGGTTCAGCTATAACACCGCCAAAAACATGTCCAAGCACCCGGAGGAGTTCGGACACGGCTCCGTGGAGGGCATTGCCGCCGCCGAGTCGGCGAACAATGCCGTCACCGGTGCGACCCTGATCCCTCTGCTCACTCTGGGTATTCCCGGAGACGGCACCGTGGCGATCATGCTTTCCGCACTGATGATTAACGGTCTGAATCCCGGACTCAGCCTCTTTACCACCCAGGGCGATATTATGTACGCCATTATGCTGGGCCTGATTCTGGTCAACATCTTCATGCTTCTCCAGGGCAAGTTCCTTACCACCCTCTTTGCCAAGGTGGTGTCCATTCCCCAGGAAATCCTCACCCCCATCATTGTCATCTTCTGCTTTGCCGGTGCCTATTCCGTAAACGAGAATTACTTTGACGTGGGCATAGCCCTGATTTTCGGTATGCTGGCCTGGATTC